>JANOZG010000728.1:0-3763 GCA_031429275.1 Planctomycetota bacterium | reverse complement strand
TTTCCCTCTGCATTTAGAAGATTTGCGGACGACTGCGGTTTAGGCGGTCCGGCCATCTCTCGGGTAGCTGCATCGTCGCCGAGGAGCAAATTCTGCAGTGCATCGCCATATCGATCCCAGAGCTCTTGCTTTTTGCTGGTGGTCGGCATGGCAAACGTCAGCACTTCGCATGCCCCTGAACTCGCGAGATGCCGCTCAAGAGATCCCGAAACCGCAACCTCTGGCAACTTGATCACGCGAAAGCCCAGCCAATCGGCAGCATCTTTTGCCACCGCCTGACTCGAGACTGTCGTTGCTATGACGCCTTTACTTCCGTCAACCGATCGGATGTGGATTATCCGCTGCGGCTTCAGTGTACGAATCTGTTCAAGCAGAAATGTGACCTCAACAGGCTGATCTCCGTCGGCCACGCCGTTGTCTTTCGGGAAGCCGTGGTTGATGTACTGCCCTTTCTCATTAAACACCTTGCGCAACGCTTCGCCGTCGGGATTAAGCGTGCGAATGATAGTGGCCTGAAATCCGCCAAAAATTGTTTTTCCGTCGTGCAGATGTCGGGCCATTTGTTCGACCAGTTCAACCGCCAAAGGATCGTTGCCGGCCACACTGCCTATGACAAGAGTACGATAACCTTCGTCGCCGACGGAGACAGTCTGAAACGAGCGATTGCCGGTCGTCTTGCCCACGGAACTCCATCCAAACGGCTTCGGTGCGTCGATTCGCAAGAGCGGAACCTTAACGGATTCCTGATTCGACAGCACCCCCATCTTTCCCGCACCGGGAATTGCCGGTACCGAGTCGGATGATGTTGGTATTTCGGCCTTGCTTAGTGGAGTTGATTTCGCTTGTTCGATTTTGGTATCTGGAGGATTAGATTCTTTCCTTGAAGTCGATTCTGGTTTGTTCAATGTTTTTTTCGGAGTTGGATCCTTCGCTGCAACTCTTGCAGAAAGTATATCGGTGGCAACCTTATTCTGTGGCGGCACCGTCGCTGGTTTGGAATTCACAGGCATTGGCACTTCGTCCGCCTTTTTAGCGACGGCAGTTTCAGCAATGGCAGGGGCTGCTGCGACGACTGCAGCAATCTTCGGCTCTTCAGAGGCAACAACTGCTGCAGGAGCATCCTGAATGGTCACGCCGACTTCAGCAATGGCTTCAGGAGGCATGACGTCGAAATCCGGAACAGCGGGCAATTCAGAAAGACGCTGTTTCTCCGCAGCGGTGTAGCCATCACTGTCCGCACTGTCATCGATCAACGCGACATGCTTTGCTGCGTTCTTCATCTCAGGCAGCGACGAACATCCCGCATTCAAAAGCAGGACACAACCGATCATAGCACCAGCGAACAAAGGCGACGCACAGCGGGCCGCGACACGACTCAGTTCGACAAGTGGAAGGGACCACTTCATCAGAACCTCCCGTTTAAACCACATCTACAGCGAACTGCGATGCGGACAGAAATCAAAAGAAACAAACCACAGAACGTGCTTCAGTTTTCCATTCCAAGGTGATAGCACAGTTGCTCGAAGCGTTGCTGAAATTCATCGCTGGACGAATGCACGTGCTCAGCTTCCGTAATAAATTTCAGACCGTCGATTTTTGATACCTGATTTTCACGCAACGCGGCTTCATAAGCGGCATTATCATGACCATAGACAAACATCAGCTTGTGTTCATCCAGCTGAACTTCCATCGGCTTGCGAGGATTCAGAATTGCGATACCGCAGCATCCATCGTCCAGTAACAGATCTTCAAAGTCGTACAAAATGCTTTGCAGCACCGGCATGTCAATCTGCTCACGATAAAGGTCGGTATGTGAGCCGTTGGATTTGTCGTGACTTGTTTCGAGCACAACATCAACTGTTTCGCCGAGAGGATCAAGTAAAGACAGGAATGTATCAAACAAACGTTCCCGCGTGACGGATGTCATCAGAACCGGAATGCGTGCTCCAGAGTCCTGGTCAACATACCATTCGTTGCGATAGCCAGTTCGCGGAACTATATCCAGGTTATAAGATGGTCGCACAGCGTCGGTGAGCGTAAAGTCACCGTAGCGAGCAATGCTCATGTGCGATTCCAACTGCTGCTCCGATAGATCTCGAAAGCTGCTGACTCCGCGTGGAGCTTCGCCGTCTCGGTAGTTCGTCTTCAGGAATTTTTTGAGGAAGCTCATGAGTCAGTTCCGTGCGTGTACAAAGTTGGCGGTGTCAGCCTCCCGAAACCTAGCACGCACCAGAAGCGACGCTTTATAGAATCCTGAGTTTCGAAAATTTTAAGCCGACGAAAGCGTTTTTGGCGACGAACAAACAGTCCACGGAAACTGTTCCGTCCGGGTAAACTGTGGTTTTTCCCCTCAAAATCGTTACAAAGATTGCTCGTGATTCGATCGGCAGAATGTGGGATACTGCGTCCCATGCAAATACAAGCGTCAATATTCCTGATCGTCGTCATCACGGGAATGCTCGTTTACGAGCCCGCAACAACACGTGCTCAGCCGCCGTTGATATTTCCTCAGGCCCGGCAGAAGTCGTTGCAGGCACCGGCCATTCGTGAGAAAACGCAGAACGAATCGGAGGCAGTGGAAAGCCCCCCGGAAGCAGACTCCTGGTTTCTCGTCGAGTTCGACGGCGCGATAATTGGTTACGAATCGCTTGTGACGACACCCGTTGACCAATCATCGAAGACTTCGGTCACCATCAGTGCGACTCAAAATGACGCCGTCATGCCGACAGTTCGCCGCACTCGAGAAACACGCCTTAAGCTCAAGCGATTCGGTGTGGACTTGTCCGTTTCCGCGCATCTGGAAACGGTCGAAACCATTGATGGCGTTTTGGATAGCTGGGCCTTGCGGCGCACAGGAGCTGACGGCACAGTCATTCAAAGATCGGCGACATGGGACGACGGTCGCAATTCGTTTGTGATTCGAAACTATGCCGCAGAGACTGTAGAACCAGAAACAATACATTCACGTGTTCAACCACGATCTCCGATCCTGCCGTCGTGGCTGATGGCAGAATACGTTGAACGACCTCAAAGCTGGGCCAGCGCTGTCCTGTTTCCAGAGACTGCAGCAATTGTCGATGTGGAGATTCGCCAGTCGCCGCCCCAAAGCATTCGCCTGAGAGATGGCAAGACGATCGCCGTGATGCGGATAGACTATTGGCCTCGCAATCAGCCAGAGACTGCATCTTCGGTGTATTACGATAGCGAATTTCAGGTCGTCCAGATTGAACAACCGCTGCTGGGCAAGACGCTGACGTTCCATCGAACGGACGCTGCCACTGCATTAGGCGAAGAAAATCTGCAGGCACTCGACTTGCAGTTTCTGACAGCGTTACCCTTGCGGCGACCCCTGTTGAATCCCGAAAAGAGCAATGTCGCCCGGATGAAATTTTCGGTCGGAGATTCCGAACAGATCGCATTACCGTCGGGCGATTTTCAAACGGTGCAGCAGGTTGCTCCCAACTCCCTTATTGTCAAACTCACCCGCCCAGCACTCAATGCAGACGGAACCATGGTCGCCGCGCCTTCGCGCAACAGGACTCGTCCAGCAAGGAATCTTACGGAGAGCACGCGATGGCTGGATACGAAGAATGACACCGTACGACGTATGGCCGTGATGGGCGGTGGTGCCGTTTCGGATCCTCGTGAAAAATGCAAGAGGCTGACGAGCTACATTAATTCGCATTTGCGACTTGCGGCGTTTTCAACCTCGCTGCAGACCGCCAGCGAGATCGTGAAAACGAAACAAGGCGATTGCACAGAA
>JANOZG010000727.1:0-14434 GCA_031429275.1 Planctomycetota bacterium | reverse complement strand
GCAGGAGGCTCAGAAAGCCAGCCATTGTTACCAGATCGATCCGGGCCTTTCGCAGCTCACGAAACACGGACCCACTAAACTCTTGCACGCTTGAAAAATCACGTGGACGAATCACAGCACATTCGAGGCCCGCATTTCGAGCTCGTTCAACGCCTTTGCAGTTCTTTTGACTGGCGATGACAAGCGGAATTTCGGCGTAAAGTTCACCGCTTCCGATCTGATCAAGAAAATTCAGCAGCGTCGTGCCACCACCACTAATCAGAACGCCAAGACGAATTGGACGATCAGTCACTGGAGGAAACGGCAAACGGGATGTTGTGGGTTCAACGGCCGAAGAGTTCATCCGCGAGTAGGCTCGTATCTGGATTCAGCGAAAGGTCCGGAGTACATATCCTGAGAAGTCTGACGAAAGTCCGGCCGCTCGTCCACCAGCAGCTTCAATCTGTCACGTTCGCGTCGATCGCGTTGAACTCGGCCCCACACCGTCATTGTGGCCAACAGTGCGATGAAGCCAAAAATCAAAACAATGGTTTCACTAACAGGGTTGACAGAGTTTGCTTTCGCTGTCGCCAGCAACCGCGATCCTTTTGCCATGTAACCTCGATCTGCCAGCGCAAGAATCTGATGGTTCGTCGGGCTCCAGTCAATGCGTCCTGCGAGCAACAAGGGTGCAATCCGGCTCTCGTTCTGAGATTTATAGACATACATCTTGAACAGGCAACCTGTGACTGTGACAGAATCAATGTCGTCTGCGTTGCGAGGAAACTCATCCGGCAGATTTGGCGTTACGATGACCGTCGGATTGTGCTGGGAATCGTCTGTGAACAACCAAAGTTCGTGCAGAGGCTGACCACCGAACATGGCCGTATCTCCTTCGTGCGAAGTGACTCTCCGCACATGGCCGCGTAAAGTGACAAGGTGCCCTTGCCAGCGATCCGGGTGCTGAAAGATGTCCACGAACATGGGGACCTTTTCAGGCTGTTGCTGATACTCGCGATATCGATTCAGCCGCTGATCAACCTGACGTTCCAGCCGAGTGAGCCGTGCCTGGTAGGTCTTGTTTGACTTCGGATCCGTCTCGCCCAGCGTGCCTTTTTTAAGCGCATCTTCGAGAAGAGTGCGGTCGGTTGCCGCTTTCGCTCGAATTTCCCGCATTTCACTTTCGACATGACGCTGCTGGTCACCGAGAGCGATGCCAGCTTGAAGTTTTGAACTTGTGATCTGCAGCTGTCTCAGTGTTTCGTAGTACAACCAGCTTTCATCGTCTGACATTCGTCGGCGGTTTTTTGCGTTGTTGCGAATGTATTCGTCGTAAGGACGCGGCGTCAGAACTCGCACCACATTGCAATAAATCAGCGGCTGGCCGCCAGTCAACTTGACGAACCAGCCTTTGACCAGCACAGGATAACTGATTCGCTGTTCCACTGGCCACGCTTCGATGGCGCGACTCTGGGAATCGTAATCAACGTAACTCTCCGCATCGACGAGCGCAATGTTCTCGGTATTCGAGAGATTCCTGAGAAACCCTCGCTGCAGTTGATAGACACCTTTTTCGTCTTCGTATTTCTTTGTCGCCTGAAGTTCATTAATAACTGACGGCGTAAACAAACCGTACAGCACAACCGGCCGTCCCACAAAATCCGAGGGATGCGACCGCATGTCGGCTGTCAGCGAATAAGATTTCAGCTCTCTCGGTTTCGCAATCTTGTCAGCCGCTGAAACCACCGCATTTTCAAATGGATTGGACAACTCGCTGCGTGGCGGTTGCAGTATCAGAGTCCCGTTCATCCAGGCCTGACGTCTAGCGTCCGCATAACGATAGAACGCTGATTCCCAGGCACTGGTGAGGTTTACGTCTCCCGGCAGATAGAGCTCCAGCGAAGTTTTACGATCTTTCACGGCTCGAATTAGACGAATGTAGTCCTCGATTTCGGCTTCCGACAGATTTGGCTTCGAGTGATCAAACATCCATGAATGTCCGACTTCCAGATCGGCCATGGTCACCGGCTGACGACTCCAGTCAAACCCCTCATCTTCAAGCTCGTCCGACATTTCGGCAGGCAATGCGGGATCGCTCAGATCGTCGCTCGGTGGCGTTGATTCTGATCTTCGTGGCGGAAGCGGGCGAGGGCGTGGCTCGGAACTGCGAGGATCAAAGCTTCGGGTATCTGGCGTGCGGCGCGGAATCGGATGACTGTCAGAGTCATCAATCGGAGGTAATGCAGAGTCAAAACTTCGGCCTCCCGGCAGCAGCGGCTCGAAGTCGATGCTGGGAAATTCTTCCGACTCGCCTGCGCCGGCTCGCGCACGGGGACTCCGTTCGTCTCCTTTAACACGAGTCTGCAGTCCCACGATGACCACGATTATCAGTGGTAACAGCCAAAGAGCATTCTGTCGCCGTGCCGATTCCGTTCGACAACGATTTTTTTGTTTCATGCCGCGATTCGATTGATTCAATTGTGTGTGCAAATTCATGGCTGAGGCCTTCCGTTCCGCAAAATGCCAGTTCTGCGAAGTTTAGGAGCTTTGTAGCACCTAATGCCAGCGTGGAGTCCATGTTGCGTTTGAATTTCAACAAGACCGGGGTTTCTTTGATTTCCTGGATCGCGAAGCCTGTCGCGAAGAATACTAAGGACGCGTCGAGTCAATTCACCTACACTGCTCGTCTCAACTTCTGATTCTTAGAGCCCAACCAAACGTGCTGTCCGAAAGCCGCGAGAAACAAACTGCGTCGAAATCCGCCGACGTCCAGGCACTGCAACAGTCCTACTCGGCACTCTTGCTGCGCCGTGGTCTGGACTGGACCTCGGAACGCACGTTCCTCAAACGTCTGGGAATTGGCGGTCAAGGGTCCGTGATGCTGGCCGAGCGACGAGGAGCGGCTTCATTTAGTATTCCGGTGGCTCTCAAGTTCTTTTCGCCGTTGGCATTTAATTCGCATCACATGTACGAACAGGAAATGCACCGCTTGGCGGAAGTTTCCGCGATCGTCGCCCGAATCCAGGTGGATCATCTGGTTTCTGTTCACGCGTTTCAGGTGGACAGCGGAATTTATGTCCTTGAAATGGAGTGGATCGATGGATTCGACCTGCTTCATATTCTGCGACGTGAAACTCTGGCGATCGTCCATGATGCCGTCAGTGAAACTCGTTTCGCCAATATCACTGAACGAGTTATTACAACGGGCGAAGTCGATTGCCGACTGAAACCTGGTATGGCCGTGGCGATTCTGCGTGAGTGCCTTGTCGGAATCGCTGCACTTCATCGAGGTGGAATTATTCACTGCGACTTGAAGCCATCCAACATCATGGTCAAACGCACAGGGCAAGTGAAAATCATTGACATCGGATCGGCTTATTGGGTTGGACGTCCACCGGCGGGTCAGCCGTGTACATTGGAATACGCTGCCCCGGAAATTCTGGCGGGCCAACGAGCGACACCTCAGTCAGACCTTGCCAGCCTTGGTTACATGCTGATTGAAATGCTGTCGGGATCTCGCCCCTTTGCGGGCATGAATCTGGAGCAGCTGATTCAGGCCAAAATGAATATCCTTGATCGGCTGCCAGCATTAATGCCATTGGAAGAATTTCAGTTCAGTGAATCGCTCATTCAATTGCTGCGAGGTCTGTTGCATCCAGATCCTCGACAACGATTCACAACGGCTGAAGATGCGGAGTTGTCTGAAACAGGAGCATCGGGCTTTCTGCGGGAACTTGTCAAAAGTGATATGGCCGACGAATACGGACTTGAACTGCGACGCTGGATTGCAGAACTCGAAGCCAAGCCTCGCAAGGACAACCAAAATGGCGAAGATGTCGTACCTGATGGCACCACGCGTCTGGGGATTCATTAGGCTGACTTTGTATCAGGTGCGTATGTTGCTCGCCTGAAGCCGAGTAAGATTTCAAAAGAATCCGCCAGTTCCTCGTCAACCTTTCAAGTTTGGGTTGAGCTGTATTTGTACGACGGACTTCCAGTCCGTCGATGCCAACCTCCGTCGATGGAATCGAAGCCCATCGTACACCCAAGCATGCGTGGACAAGGCGCTCGTCGTGTGGTTCGGCCAGGCGTTCCCTCTGCATGTCGGACAGCTCCTTTCACAAGGATCGTTCAACCGTCTGCCGCACCAGTGCCTATTTCAGGACAAAACTGAATTTTTCTGTAACAGATCGATTTCTTTGACGCATTGGATAGCGAGCGACAGTCTGGTGCTCAGTCAAATCCCGCGTCGATCTTACAGAAAAACGGTGTGCCCATGAAAAATCTCTGCCCTTCATCCAATATCTGCACGAGAACTTTTTGTCTGCAATCGATCGTTACCGCAGGCGTGCTATGCCTTTTGTCTGCCCAATCGGCAAGCGTCAGGGCCGACAGCGCGGTCTATCAGACAGCATTGAATTCTACCGTCTGGGTACTGGCAAAAACTGGTGGAGAAACATCCAGCGGCACTGGTGTGCTGGTAGATTCCGAAAAGAAGCTGGTGATTACAAATTTCCATGTCGTGGGTGAAGCTCGGGCCGCTGTGATCTTCTTCCCGGACTTTAAAAACGAGAAGGCAGACAACACTCGAAAACACTATCTCGACAACGTCAAAACACTAGGCATTCGCGGCCGTGTGTTAAGCGTCGATCGCAAACGTGATCTGGCACTTATAGAGCTGGACCGCATTCCAGAAGGTGCGACTGCCGTTCCAATGGCGAGTGAAAGTGCCGGGCCGGGTGAAGATGTCGATTCCATCGGCAATCCTGGTACATCCGATGCATTGTGGGTTTATACTTCCGGCACTGTCCGATCTGTTTATCAGAAAACATTCCGCACGGGAGCAGGTGAACATGATTTCAAAGTTGTAGAGACCCAGGCTCCGATCAATTCCGGGGACAGCGGCGGTCCGGTGCTGAATAATAAAGGCGAACTCGTTGCGATTGCTCAGGCGATTGCACCGAACGCTCGACTGGTCAGCTACAGCGTTGATATTACCGAAGTAAAAACATTCCTTGCGAACCCATGGAAGCCTGCTCCGATTCCGGCAACCGATCTGCTCGACAAAGCAGAATTGAAATACACCAGTCACAAATCCGGGCATCTGGAAGTTGAATTCGAAGACAAGGATGCCGGTAATCTGTCAGTTTTCATCACGACAGAAGTTGAATACTTCGAACGTGCCGACGTGCGAAAAATCTGGACGCTCGCTGCAACTTTGAAGCAAACGCCAAGCTCAGAAATGATGATGAAACTTCTGGAACAGAACTCACGCACCAAGCTCGGCGGCTGGATGGTGGAAAAGAACGACAAGGGCGAATTCATGCTGCTCTATTGCGTGAAGATGGACGCGACCGCCAGCCCGGATGCCGTGAAGAGCACAATGGACTATGTTGCTAAGCTGACTCGCACTGCGAAGAAAGATCTGCTTCCAAAAGAAGAAGTTCAGACCGCATCACAGACGCTGGATGCATGGCTGACGAAGTAATAGTCTATAGATGAAAGGCCTCCGAAATCGAGGCTCTGGCGGCCGTTTGGCGAGACAGACTTCACTCGATCGATCCTTTCTTTCGGTCTCTGCTACGTTACAATCAAGCCCGACTTCTTTGCTTGCAAGTCGTTCATCTGAGCCGCTATCGTTCGAAAATGACTTTTCTTTGGAACAATTACTGTGAACGCCAAACGGGCCGTTGCTCAGCTGCTTAAACATCTTGCTGATGTCGGCGTCACGCACTTGCCACATGTTGAGTTTCAAAAACCGGCATCACAACAGAAAACGACAAAGGCCGCACAGGTCAAATCCGCCGCCGCTGCCAGCCCAAAGACCGTGACTTCCGAAAAAGCGGCATCTGGCGTTGCTGAAATGCGGCGGCCGGCTCCGGTCTTACGTTCAGTGGAAGAGTTGCAGGTCACGGATGCCAATCGACCTGAGCCACTTCTTGCAGTGCAGGAATTGCTGACACCGAAGATGACGAATTCTGCGCAAAGACAGGATGCGCTCTGTTCTCTGGCAGCGATTGTCGCCAAATGTCGTCGCTGTACAGAACTGGCTACGACTCGCAAGCAGACTGTCTTTGGCGTGGGCAACCCGAATGCCCGCATTATGTTCATTGGCGAAGCGCCGGGGGCAGATGAAGATGCTCAAGGAGAACCGTTCGTGGGCGAGGCGGGCCAACTGCTGAACAAAATCATCATCGCCTGCAAAATGACCCGTGAGGAAATCTATATCTGCAACGTGTTACGATGCCGGCCGCCTGGAAACCGAAATCCGTTGCCACAGGAAGCATCGAACTGTCGCGAGTTTCTGGACGCTCAAATCAAAATCGTGCAGCCGGAATACATTATCTGCTGGGGAGCTGTGGCCGCTCAGAATCTGCTGAACGAAACACGTGCGGTCGGAAAACTTCGACGCCAGTTCTTTGAATACAACGGAGCCAAAGTTCTGTGTACCTATCACCCTTCCTACTTACTTCGCAATGCTTCTGCGAAGAAAGAGGTCTGGGAAGACATGAAGTTCTTCATGCTGGATCTCGGTGTTGAACTGCAGTGACAGTATTGTCATGGATCGACCGCAGAACTATTTGTTGCAACAGCACGGCAGGCTGCTCGTCTTGAAAACGATGGTTGACGGCGCAAAGTGATTGCCATTTGACTCACGCCGCAACGCTCGCCCGGTTTCCCTTCGCGCTTGGCAAAAAACTATCGCGTTCGGCTCGCACGAACAAACGCTTTTCAATCAGGGGGCTGTTTCTGTCGTCAGCCAGAGGCAGGTGTTTTTCAGAAGTTGCCGAAATGCAGGCTGCTCGAAGTCTCCCACATGGCCTAATGATGTATAGAACGTAGTTCCGCCGTCCGCGCGTTTATTGAGCCACGCAACTGGTTCGGCGTCCGCTTCAGAAATCGTACCCATCAACAAGGGTGATGCCGTTGGTTGGAGTGGACTGACTTTGTAAAGCGAGCCCACACCTTTCAGTTGTGCTCCATCAATTCCGGCAAGCACAGGATGTTCTGCGACACCTTCAGCGAACGTGATTGTTGTTTCAGGGCCAGCTCCATGGTGATTTGTGTAGCTGCCACCGATGATGTCGCGATCAAATTCCTGCCAGTCGACTCGCCCTTCAGGCGCTGGCTTGTCGCGCAGGCAGAAGGCATGACTTGACGTTCGAATCCCGATGACCGGCTTTCCCGAAGCGATGAAGTCTCGAATGATCTGCAACTGATCCGGCAGCAACGTGCGACGGCGAACACTGATGAATGCCAGATCCGCAGACTTCAGGACTTCCAGCCCCGGAAGAATGCTGCCATCTGCGGCGTCACCGTACACGAGACTTACCCTGAAATCTTTGCCAAGGTCTTCCGCTGCAAACTTGGTCAGAGAGACCTCAGTCTTGTATTCAGGCTCTGACATCACAACGACTATGTGCTTACGTTTGTCATCAACAAATCGGAATGGTTCTCCACCGATAAGATCGGTGCTCAATACTGTCGGGCACCAGTACTGTTCAATATGCTGTGCGATCAAATCATTGCCTGTGAAGTGCGAAACAAACGGTGCCTTTGCTGGGTTGTACATTGTGTCGGTCATATCGCGCATCAGCACGACGTTCTGGCCTTGTCGTACCATTTGTCGGATCGAAAACGGACGGCCCAGCACACACATGTTGGTATGTACGCCCATCACAATCACGTTCGTAATCCCGCGCTGTTTCATCAGAAAAAACGCTTCACCGCTGTCCGTGATGGCGTCCTGGCCGGCGATTTCGATTGCCGGGTGCTGACGGCTCCACGCGCGATAATTCTTCACGGGAGGATCACCGTCGCAACCGCCATCCGTATCATCAATCGGCAGCTTTTCACCTTCGCGTGACTTGTCCAGATAGCACCAGCGTTCCAGCGGGATCTTTGTTTCAACCACCGGCGCTGATTGAGCCAGTTTGCGCTGTGGAAAATCTTTATAGAAGTCCATCGTGTCGCTGGGACAGTGAATGATAAACACGCCTCTGTCCCGAGCCGCCTTGATGACAGAATTCATCTTCGGGGCCATTTCTGCAACGCGCGCAGCGGATTGTTTACACCAGTGATCGTCCCACATGTCGCAGACGACGATGCACGTTTCTTTTGGAACCCACTTCAGCGGGTTCTCTATCGAATGCCAGCGGTCCGTATCGGGCTCAACTCTGGTCCGCGTTCGAGCATTCAGAGTCAGCAATTCGTCAGTTTGTGTCTGAGCAAGTGAGATACTGCCGGTCACTAATGCAGACGCAAAGAACACAGTTGACAAAACGCACTTGAGAATTCGCAAACTCATCATTTAAGGATCTCCCGCCGCGTTGACTATAACAGTCAGTTAGAAAGCCCCGTTTCATCTTAACGCGAACGTCGCAGCGGACCAACTGTCGCAGGCGATAGATGAAAGGTCAAACGCTCAGCGGCAATCAAACGCATCGCTTGGTACAACTCAATTCCAGCGTGTTCACGGAAATCAGCGGTAGCAGAAATCAGCCGAACGAATCGCGTGCACCGCGCAGCAAAAAGGCGGCACCGATTATGGTTGCCGCCCATTGATGCTTTACCTTAGTCGCAATTGCTCAGTTGGCTTCAACTGGAACAATGTTCATGCGTCGACCAGCTTTGTCAAACAGGACATTGCCGTCGCAAAGAGCGAACAGAGTGTAATCTTTGCCCATGCCGACATTGCGGCCTGGATGCCATTTAGTCCCGCACTGGCGCGCGAGGATGTTACCCGCAACGACAGCTTCGCCGCCGAACTTCTTGATCCCGAGTCGCTGGGAGGTCGAATCGCGACCGTTGCGGCTGGAACCTTGTCCCTTCTTATGAGCCATTTCACTTTGCTCCGACAATTCTTGTGCGACGAGACATTTCTGAACGAAAATGCCCCAAATCGCTGAGTTTAGGGGTTGAGGTGCGGGCTCGACATCTGAACGCCACCACCTGAGGATTTTTAGGGGAATCGGGTAGTCTGACAACTTTCTCGGGATTTTCAAGAGTTTCATCGCCCTGCAGGCGAGGAGCCTCAATCCGGGGAAGATATTTCAGACTCCAGTGTCGCTCCGAATGTCAGTTTTCTGACTTTTCTGCTGGAAGTTCCTTGGGAACATCCACTTCAGCGTTTCCCGCTTCGGCAACCGGTGACTTTTGAGTGCCGGCGAAGCTGACCTTCGCATTGCGCAAAACTTCGTCCATATGGTCGATGTTGAGTTTCGCGTCGCGAGGCTGATACTGCCAGTTTGGAAAGCGGATATCAATCTTCCCGTCGCCATCAGTATCCAGGTCGTCAATAAAGCGATATTCCTGCTCATCCTGTTCGAACTCATCCCCGGCCCGTGCGAATCTCTGCACGATGACTTTTTCCTCGATAACATGGTTGCCATTGGCGTCAGTCGAAATGCGATAAGCATTGCTGAAACCAGACATGATCACGGAAAAGAAGTCGGCCTTTGGATTCACATTCCGCCAGACAGCGACGCCATAAACCGCTTTTGACAACGCATCCTTGTCACCGTTTGGTACAGGATCCCCGACTTCGGCGATTGCTTCGACACTGTTGAGCATTTTCAACGTCAAACCGCGACGCCCAAATTCACGCTGGAAGACAGCCTTCTGAATTTCCAGATTGATCTCGTCAACATACGCTTCCTGAATGTCGTTGTCCTCCGCTTTTAAGATGAAGCGAGGCAACTGTAGAGGCATAGTGACGTCTGCGTCGAGCGTATTTGACGGATCAATATTTGGATCCGCCAGTTTGCGACGCAGTTCTTCAGTTTCCGCACCGGCCAATTCGGTTGGGTCCCTCAGAATCATGCGGTAAACCATGTATCGAACGAGTTCCTTCTTTATGACACCAGTTTTGGAGTCCCGAATTTCCAATCGCATCAAGCGAACTGGTTTGTATTGAACTTCGCCGATCCACAATTTTGGATATCCGGGCCCCAGAATTGGCTCCGTCAAAGCACGAGTCTTACGCGAACCAAGCATTTCATCCACGGACATGTCGATGGAACTTGTTCGGGCAAACCCATTGTCCAGCGGCGCACTGATCTGCTGACTGAGCGCGATGCCAGCGACATTCCACAACAGAATCGCGGCGACCGCTGCTGGTACTCTACGGACAAACAGATATGGCACCATGGTCCAGAACCCTTCTTATGTCTTCATTTCGAGCTGTTTTATGCCAGCAACCCCAGCTTTTCAGCCTCAGCGCAGACTGCGATCGACTGCGTATTTCGCACAATACTGTGGTTGTTATCGGCGGACATGTACACCAGTTTTTCCCTGCATCGTCCGATTTGCCGAATTTCAGGGCCGGATATGCCCTTTTGCAGCCATTGCGATCCTTCAGTGAAGTCAGCAAATCGCTGTTTTCGGCAAAAACCGCCACCACATCGTACTGAATGCCCGTCGCCTGCTCACATGTCGTGGGTACGAACAGGAATCAGGTTTCGGAAAAATTCATGCGGCATCCCGCAGAACGTCTTCCAGCACTTTGCGTTTTTTCGTCCGACGGCGAAGCTTGTGCACCCAGCCATCTTCAGTGTCGCTGGTTTCATTGAAAAATGATCCCGACAACAGACGGTAAAAGAAAAGCAACGCGAACGCGCCAAACACTG
Organism: Planctomycetota bacterium; assembly: GCA_031429275.1. Lineage (GTDB taxonomy): Bacteria > Planctomycetota > Planctomycetia > Planctomycetales > Planctomycetaceae > SXXK01. Next base: position 3,827 of record JANOZG010000727.1, on the reverse strand, counting down.
CAGCAAAGAATCCCTTGATGCTGATCGGATCGATCGACATGTCGCGCCAAAAGAATAACGCGGTGCCGCAACCGATCACGCTTCCCGCGATGCCAGTCAACATCGTGACAATGGCACCACCTGGATCTCGGCCCGGCATGACAGCCTTGGCCGCCAGCCCTGTGAGAGTTCCGAATCCAACCCAGCGCAAAAGCTCATTCAGACTGCTACGCAGGATTTCGATAACTTCGGCTTCTGTCATGGACGGGTCTCCTGCCCGAGCCTTCGGGGGTTTTAAGCAGATCAGTGTTCTGTTCCGACACCTGCTTGTTTCGCTCTACTACCTTTAGTGAGCGCAGCCCGCCCCGGCTGACATCTCCCACTATGTTGTTTTCGGCAAATCGGAACATGCGGACTCAGTCCTAACAGCCTTCTTTTGAGACTCGACGTCCATTGTCGTCATGCTTGCAGACTTTCGGCATTTTCTGCTGGTGGATTATGAGTCTTTACTGCCCAACACCCGGCAGACGCCGCCGCGTGCCACCGGCAAAAACTGCTGTTTCCAGAAAACCGAGATTTGGCTAAAAACTCACCGAATGTCAGTGAGACGCGGAAGCTGCAGGCGATGCAAGTTCCGCAAGGGGGGCCTGGGTGTCACGAAAAGGCCCGCTGACGGAATTCAGGGATTTGAAACAACAGGGAAAGGAACCCACCATGCAATTTACCCGAATAGAACAGCTTCGTGCAGTTTTTGCTGCACTTTTGACGGTCGCTTTGGCCGCATCTGCAGTTGCACAGCCAGCCACGCGTATCGGAAGAACCGACACGAACTCTCAGGAGTTGAATCGTCGATACCAGCCTGGCGAACTGGGAGGACTTGATGCACTTCCCGGAACAGTGCCGCTTGGGCCGAATTCAAAACCAATAGATTACTCCAAAGTGAACAAGCAGGCACTCGCCAACCTCATGAAAGAGGCCCTCGAAGAGTCAGGCCGCCTGTACTCATCGCTGGAGCAGGACTATCGTCGCTACCCTCAGTTGAGGCCTTTGCTGAGCGACCTGAATTCCCTCCGTAGCCTGACATCGCGACTGAGTCAGGACATGAATGATGGTGTTCCGCTCGAATCAATCGTTGCGGACTTTCGCCGCATTGACGCCGACTGGAGAGTTCTTTCGCATCGGATGGACCAGTCGACGGGCTTGAGCAAGACGACATTGGCGTCGGTCGATCGTCTTGACGCCATCGACAAACAAGTTGGAACGCAGTTTCAGGTCGCTCCGAGTCTTGACTACCGCAAGCTGAATTCAAGACTATCAGTCCTTGAAAGTGCACTGTTCAACATCAGTGAAGAGTTGAGTTACGATTCGAATGGCACTGCAAAGACATCTCAGATTGTGAATGATTGCCGCAAGATGCAGGCGCAGATCACACGAGTTGCAGATCTGGTGCTGGACCAGGATCCCTACGACCGCATTGTTAGTGAATACAATCGTTTTGATCGAGCGTGGATCTTGACTCTGGAACAACTTCGGACTGTCAGTAGCCCGGTCGTGGATCGAGCGGTGAGCCGAGCGATCCAGGCCGATAGCGATATTCATGAATTGCTCTGGCTGGAAACGACATCTGACCGAGTTCAGATGAAGCAGATTGCAGATGCTCTGATTCGCAATGTCGATGAATTCTACAGCCGAACACCGCTAAAGCTTCTTCTGAGCTTCAAGAATGCCGCCGATACTCTGGCAATCGCCGACGATTTCTACGGCACCGTCCTGAACTTGAAAGACAATCTTAACCGCAATGAGACCGACGAAGTTTTGATTGAAAGCTATCGTTACGTTGAAGAATCCGGTGCGAAGTTCACCCGCACCTTCAGGACGATGCAGAGTCAGCAGGGAATCGTCGTTCTGCGTCAGATCGAAGACGGAATGGCGGCACTTCGAAGTGAACTTCATCTGGGCGGCACAGTGTCGCAGGTTGATACCAGGAGACTTTTGCCAATCGCTGCGTCACTGGAGAATCTTGCCGAACAACTTGATTTTGATGTGAAGCAATGGGTTAACAGCGAACGCCCTGCTTACCGAAATGAAGTGCTGCAGGCCAGCGCAACGTTTATTAAACGCACCCAGCGAATGAGCAAGGTTATGGATTCCTCGCCAACTCTAACCGAATTACAGCGCGAAGCCGACAGCCTCTACGTCGAATGGAAAGCGATTTACAACTATCTCAGCCGCTGCAATACTGCGGATCGGGCCTACTTGTCACGGGCAGCCAGAGACATAATCAGCGATTTGCGAGATCTGGACTCCCAGTTGCGTCTGTAACAACATAGCCGGAATTGCGTTACAATCTGAAAGGCTCGGTGATCTCTTCACCGAGCCTTTTACTATAACGTTAAACTCGTTTTCGTTGACGAAGCTTGTTCCGACTTTGAGTTTTTCATGCAGATACCTTTGCCGCTTCGGCCTGGAACCTGCGGCAAGGAAATCGACTGGTAGTTGTTACATGAAAAATCCAACGTCCATTCCGTCGCTCCGAATGAATCGTCGTATCACTGGCATGTCAGCAGTCTTGCTTCCGTTTGCCGCTCCGGGTGAAATTGACTGGTCATCATTCGAACAGCATGTCGCTCGAACCTGCGACGCTGGCCTCACGCCCGCCGTGAACATGGACACGGGTTACGTGAACCTGCTGGATGACTCAACACGTGTGGAAGTTTTGCGACGCACAAAAGCCGTGACGTTAGGTCGTATGTTCGTTGCAGGTGCTTTTGTTAAAGATTCACCGGGCAGTAACTTTGCTCTGGATACCTACGCATCGCGCATCGACGACATCCAGAGGCACAGTGGCACGCCAGTCATCTTTCAGTCGTTCGGATTAACTCAACAGCAGGATTCCGAAATTATCGAATCCTATCGTCAGTTGGCCAAACGCTGCGATCAGTTCATTGGCTTTGAGTTGGGGGAAATGTTCGCTCCATTCGGTGAGATCTACAGCGAATCAGTCTATCGTGGTCTGCTGAGTATTCCGCAATGCCTTGGAGCCAAACATTCTTCATTGTCCCGCGAGCTTGAATGGCAACGCCTGGCATGGCGAGATGAAACGCGACCGGACTTTATGGTGCTCACTGGCAACGATCTGGCCATCGACATGGTCATGTACGGCAGTGATTATTTACTTGGGCTCAGCAGTTTCGCTCCGGACTTATTTGCGAAGCGAGACGCAGCATGGCTGGCCGGAGATACTTTGTTCTTTCAGCTGAATGATGTGTTACAGTATCTGGGTTTTTTGGCGTTCCGGAACCCTGTACCTGCTTACAAGCATTCAGCAGCCATGTTTCTTCAGCAGCGAGGCTGGATTCGCACCACATTGACCCATCCCGACAGCCCGACTCGCCCTGAAAGCGATATGCCGATCCTGGCCGACATCTTGCGACAGTTGGCAGCATATTGAATCGCCTCTTGTCGAAATCTTCCAGAAGTCGCCGTTTTTTATCGGGAGATCTTTGAGGCTCGCGCGGACCGCAGCGAACCTTGAGGCAGTTTTTGCGTCTGAACCGAAGCGTGATTCTGCATTTTGGCCTGAATTGAGGGTGTCACCCGCAAAAACGGCGAGAGTTGCAATCCCGGATGCGATTACGAGACGGAACAGACTATAAACACACTTGCATCGTACGAAAGCGATCGCTACTTTCCCCGCCTCAGGCATTGGCACAAAACAAAAGGCGTCGTCGACCAATCGACCTCACCTTTGCCGGAATTCACCTGAAACTATTCCCCTGTAGCTCAGTTGGTAGAGCAGGCGACTGTTAATCGCCTTGTCGTAGGTTCGAGTCCTACCGGGGGAGCTT
>JANOZG010000726.1:0-2408 GCA_031429275.1 Planctomycetota bacterium | reverse complement strand
GCTCTATTGGATCACAAGCGAAAACGAAAGACTCGCATGATTATCATTGCATCAGCGGTTGGCGCAGTAATTCTGATCTCCGTAATCGTGTTAATAGTCATGAAAGTCATGAAGTAGAGTCCGTCCCAAACAATCCATCCGCAGTTTGAACGACAGGTACATTCAACATGAACGGACGATATTACATTCGTGTGCGTGGACGTAAGCATGGCCCGTTGACTGTGGAGCAGTTGCATTCGTTAGCCCGCCGTGGGCGTTTTGCTCGTCACTATGAGGTTTCAACCGACGGTAAAACATGGCGACAAGCGGCAGAATATCCTGACTTGTTCGGGCGGTCGTCGGATGAAGATGAAGAATTCGGCGAAGGAAGCCCGGACGGTGACATTGGCGATGGGAGCAGTAGTCCGCCAGCACGGCAGGAAAAACGTCGTCGGCCTTCCTCTCGGTCCGACAACGACGACGACCTTGTACCGCCGCCGGCCCTTGATTTCGATGACCTATATTCAACAGATGCCGAGTCAGAGAGCAGACGCAGACCCGGAAGAGGCCGTCCATCGTCGGCTGCACCACGCCCTCCGATACCAATGCGTGATGGGCCAGCAGACTATTTTGATGACGATGAAACTCCGCCCTCGGAAAGCGCTCCAACGCGTCGGCGACCTTCGGATCGAAGAGCAGCACCAGCACCGGCTCCGGACGACCTTGATATACCACTCTGGGAACCCCTGGAAGAAACCCCGCGTGCTACGCGACAGCGGCACAAACAGCAGAAACCAGAAAGATCGGCGCCTGCACCAAAACAGGAATCCGGCAAAGTTGAAGAAGACTCTGACGACGATGAGCCTGCGCCTGAAAAGAAGGGCGGCGGATTCTTTGGGTTCTTCCGAGGAAGAGCGGCGGCTGACGATGCGTTGTCTCCGCATCTGAAAGAGTTAAATGAACGTTCGGATCGACTTCCCAAGCAGAGCTTCGGACTCGATGGGATCACTCTGATCGGTGCACGTGGTCAGGAACTTCCGGTAGTGGGCCGTGCCGATTCTGGTGACGGCATTCAAACGCTTGGGCTACTCATCATGGTCGCCTATCAAACGCGATCAACGGATATTCACTTCGAGCCGAAAGAGGAGAGCTACGAAGCCCGAATGCGAGTCGATGGAATGCTGATTCCTATCGTGCAGATTCCGCCGGACGTGGGTAGCCGGGTTGCCGGAGTCATCAAAGTGTTGTGTGCTATCGACTTTGCCGGCCAGCTTGGAATTCAGGAAGGCCGTTTCTCTGCCACAGCTCCCGGCAGACGCACCGATTTTCGCGTGAGTTTTACGCCGTCCGTTCATGGACAGAAACTCGCCATCCGCATCCTTGATGTCGCGAATTCGCCGCAAACAATCGATTCTCTCGGGGCACCCAAATCACTGATTTCGCGACTGCAGCGCGTGATGGGCCAAAATGCTGGCATGATTCTTGTCTGTGGGCCCACCGGTTCCGGAAAATCAACCACGCTCTATTCATTGATTCGCAGCATCGACTGCAAATCGCGAAATGTCATGACGATTGAAGATCCGGTCGAGTATCGTATCGAAGGAGTGACGCAGAGTTCAGTTGATGCAAGCAGAGGGAAGAATTTTTCTGACATGCTCCGCGCTCTGTTGCGGCAGGATCCTGATGTGTTGCTGCTGGGAGAGATTCGTGATGCAGAAACCGCGAGGATTGCCATGCAGGCGACAATGACCGGACATCTCGTTCTTTCCACTGTACATGCACAGGACACGATCAACACGGTGTTTCGACTGATCGATCTGGGAGCCGACCCTAACCTTGTCGCGTCTTCATTAAACATGGTTCTGGCACAGCGTCTTGTGCGAGTGCTCTGTACACATTGCAAAAAACGCAGAACGCCCGATTCCGACGAGCGACGACGGATGGGACAGATGGCACCCGATTTTATTTATGATTCGACTGGCTGTGCACGTTGTCTGGGCACCGGTTACTTCGGTCGCCGGGCGCTGTATGAATTGCTGGAAACGAATGATCGCTTGAAAGACGTCATGCTGAAAAAACCGACACTTCTGGCGTTGAAAGCCGCCGTAAAAGGTCCGGGCTTTGTGACTCTTCGAGGCGACGGATACCGCCTGATTGCACAGGGTATTACGACATCCTCGGAAGTGGATCGCGTCATTGGCGTTGATCGTTGATCCTCTCATCTTTCCCGAGCACCAACCTTCGGGCGTTCGAGGAAAAACCATAGCTGTGCGGATTGCCGAATACGCCTCAAGTCGTAAACTGTCTGGCTCGGAATCCACAGAGATCCACGAAATGGCTGATCAAACTTAGACGCGTGAGTTTAAGATCCGCCAAATTCTTGTGTGAACCCACGATAACAATCGTTGACTTATCATTTTCAAACCACC
>JANOZG010000725.1:0-1783 GCA_031429275.1 Planctomycetota bacterium | reverse complement strand
CAAACAGATCGACCGGCGGAGTATAAAAGATTTCAGGCGGGAAGTGACCACCAGGACCAATCGGTGCCACGAAACCCGGGCCGCGAGTCGTCGGATCAGCGCTGTTGGGATCCGCTTCGACTTCGCGCTGAGTGATTGTGGACTGACTGATGAATCGAACAGTACGTGAAGTTAACGGAGCAGCATCGTTGGCAAAGAATGCTGCTGTTCGAGCCTTTGCGACAGCTCCGTCAATCATAAAACTCAGAACCTGATCGTTCGGAGCGACAACACCTGTTTCAGTGCGCACGCCCAGAATCGCTCCGTTCCGGTCAACGACAGCAATAATCGCCCCATCACTTGGAGTTGCGGCTGATGCTCGATCAAGGAGCTGTTGCACATCGACTGTTGTAATTTGTGGATCCACCAGAGGTTGGACATCGAATGAGGATGATCCTGGCGCGAATGCCTGTGACTGGTCGCCCGTTGATATCGACGAGGACGATGTTGTCTGAACGGTCTGGCCAATCGCAGCCGCTGACAGTTCACCCTGATACTGGCTGCTCATGATCCCCGGTCCGCCAATTGTGTCCTGGTATCCCAGTGCGTGACCTGCTTCGTGTGCGACGACTGTATAGAAATCATGTGTGCCGGTCGGGTTTCCGTTACCGATTTGTCTATCCCATTCTTCCTGGTGATCCAGCCAGACAGCTCCACTGATCGTTGGCTTTCCGTCGACTTGTGTCGTCCGGCTTCCACCAAGCCCCAATGTACCACCGGGGCTGCTTTTACCGTCGAGGGCCAGCAGATCGCCGACGCCAATATTCAGAATGCTGTCGTTGGATGCCTCGCTATCGCGGACAAATGTAAACCGATGATTTGTTGCATCAGACCAGTTGATGAGAGCCGCAACCGCTACGCGCTGCTGCTCAGGGCTGATCTGGTTTTGAAAACCGGACTGATCCCGAAAGTCATAACGGACTAAGAATGACTCAGGAACGTCCTGGATCGCGGACTCGTAGGAAACGTAGCTCTGTTGCAGGTTTGAGTCGGACGACAACGGTGCATCGCCGGTGGCGGGGCTGATCGGAACGGGAATCGTCCCCAGTCCGCCAAGGCACAATCGATCTTCCAACTGCTCAATGCCCACCTGCCGTCGAGTTCTCTCGATTCTGTCGTCAACGTTTTTCCGGGGCGAAAACAGCTTCCGAAACAGCATGACTGAGTCCTGTTCAACGGTGTACACGTATTGCCCCACCGTTGCAATCGGCACGCCGCCGACAATTGCTTGAGTCATTCTGCCAAATGCTAAGAAAAACTTAAGAATCAGTTCAGCATGGACGACAGGCAGAAGCACTTTGGTGCCAAGTACTTTTGCACCTCCGTGATTGGAGTTTCAGGATGTTTACAGCGACAGCGGGACTGCGGGTTGCGTCGATCGCAGCCGATCGCCGCGGTCAAGAGTGAGACAATTGGCTAGCGGCATGCGTCAGCTTGCCGGAAAAAAAAAGACGTACCGGAGGGCTCACGCCACTCCGCTCACCAGACTCATTTCCTCCAGACCGGAGTATAAATCAACATTGAACGACATCTCGCGTTTACGGTCCCATCATTCATGCATCATTTCGTAATGCCTAAGCTATTTGGCATAATTTGCCCGCAGGGAACAGGAAGACGACTACTCAACGGACGATGTCAATTACAATGGAAGGCCTTTCCGGTCTGTTCCGCGTCGAAATGCAGGTCTTTAACAGGTTCACAAGTATGAAGGTTGAATTCCTGCCATCAACAGTCGGGACACCTG
>JANOZG010000724.1:0-9069 GCA_031429275.1 Planctomycetota bacterium | reverse complement strand
GGCCGCGGCGAGGGTCGCCCGCTCCTTCCGGGAGGCGGTGCAGGGTGCGCCGCAGGTAGAAGCTGACGAAGTCGAAGATGGCTTCCGAATCAACTACTACGACACGACGTGGAACCGCGTTCTTCAGGACTTGGCGAAGCACAATGAGCTGACCCTCGTGATGGATAAAGTTCCGCCCGGTCGTTACGCCCGAAAAGACAAACGTCGCTACGATGTTGATGACGCGATCCGCATTCTCAACAGCGAACTGGAACCGCAGGGATATCGTCTGCTGCGTCAGAAGCAGTTTCTGATCGTTTTGAACCTCGACAAGGCACGTACTGAGTACGCTCGGCCGCAGCTATCGCAGGATTCCGAAGCAGCCGAAGAACATCGCTCTGCGATGGACCAGGTTGTTCGTTCGGCGAATCTCTCACGCAACATCGAAGACGAAGAAGCAAAAAACGACACCGAGGCAACACCGCTGCTGGCTTCAAACCGTGAGAGCCTGCAGCCATCGCGCAGTGACTCACGGCAGTCATCAGGATTCGTCACGTCTCCACGTACTCGTCCTGGCTATGTTCGCCAGATGGCAGCATCTGAAGACAATGAACCCAGACTGGAAAATTTCGGCACTCCGGTACGACCCATTTCAAACACGGGTCGTGTTGTAGACGAACCATCTGAAGCGGCGGCCACGGGTCCGCTCACAACAAAAACAATCACGATTGAAAACGCCAAAGCGGCGGACGTTGCGCGTACTCTGTACGTGGTATTCGAAAAACGAGCGGAGCTGCAAAAGGAGGGCATCGACGGGTTGCCAACCTTTTCTGTCTACGAACGAGCAGACGACGGGGCGGCAGACAAGTCGATCCCTCCGATGTTTCGTATTGGTATCGATCAGGAATCGAATGAGGTGATCATCGAGGCTCCTGCGTCTCGTATTAATCATCTGCAGAAGTTAATCAGCGATCTGGATCGTGCGGCTGTAGTCGACGGTGAAGAGACGATCAAGCTGGTTCAGAACAACGGTATCAAAGCCGAGACAGCGAAGCAGCTGAGCGAGCAAATTCATCAGCTCGTTTCTATGTCCGACGAGACAACGCCAGGCGGCGATTCAGTAAGGCCGCAGTCCTCTGTGGCGGGGACTGAGGAAGATCCTGCGATCAACCTGCGCGGCGAAGTGAACGTTCAGGCCATGCAGGATATTGGCATCCTGATTCTTAAAGGGAATGAAGCGGACGTTGAAAAGGTTCAGGAAATTATTCGTCGCCTGGAAAAGATCAGCGTTGGTTCGCTGCCGGCGATCCACGTGCTGACGCTTGAGAATATTGACTCAGAGGCATTCTCAACGCTTCTGACCAGCGTCTACGAGCAACTCACGGAACTGCGTCAGCGAGGCGGAACCAATCGCAAAACAGCGGCGTTCATTCCGGTCGTTCAGCCGAATGCAATTCTGATCATCTCTTCCGAGATCGAACGTCAGTCAATTCTGGAACTTGCCAAACAACTCGACAAGCCCTTGGCACCAGACTTTGAGTTTCAGGTGTTCCAGCTGAAGAGTGCGGTAGCATCACAGGTCGTGACGGCGTTGACAAGCTTCTATTCGGAACGTCCAGGACTCGGAACAAGTATACGCGCTATCGCTGATATTCGAACAAATTCAGTCGTTGTTCAGGGTCGACCGAGCGAATTGACGGAAGTGAAAACCCTGATTGAGCGTATCGACTCCGATGAGCCCGGTTCCGTTGCTCAAATGCAGGTCGTCCCGCTCAAGAATGCCGTTGCAACTGAACTTGCGACAACGATCTCAACAGCGATTCAGGCGGTCCTCAATCCGCCGCAACAAACAGCAGCCAATGGACAAGGTGGCGGTGGCAACACGCAAGGTTCCGAAGAACTGCGCACAAGCAAGTCAATGGCACTGGAGTTTCTGACGACGACCGGCGGAGTTCGCGATCTGGTTCGTTCAGGAATCCTGGCAGACGTCCGTGTAAACGCTGATGCTCGATCCAACAGCCTGCTGATATCGGCACCAGAATCGAGCATGAATCTGATGCTGGCACTGGTTGAGGCGTTGGATCAGTCACCAAGTGCGATATCTGAGATCAAAGTTTTCACGCTGCGGAACGCGGATGCACAACAGTCAGTAACGATGTTGGAAGCTATGTTCACCAGTTCGACGACGAACCAGCAGAACCAGCTTGGGGTTCAGTTGGCGGGAACGGAAGGGTCATCCAGCCAGTTGATTCCGCTGAAGTTCTCGCCCGATATCCGGACGAACTCCGTGCTGGCCATCGGCAGTTCCGAATCACTCAGCGTGGTGGAAGCGATTCTGCTGCGTCTTGATTCGGATGATACTCGGCAGCGGCAAACGACGGTCATCCCGTTACGAAATGCTGCAGCACCGCTGGTCGCAGCAACGTTGCTGGACTATCTGACTCAGCAGCAAAGCCTGCAACAGAATGCAGCGGATCTGTTCAGTAACATCGAACGCATCCGCCAGGAAGTTCTGGTGTCAGCAGACCAGAACAGCAACTCACTGATTGTGAGTTCGTCGCAGCAATACTTTGATCAGATCGTTCAGATTGTTGAGGCGCTCGATGCTCAACCACCAGAAGTTGTCATTCAGGCATTGATTGTGGAAGTGACACTGGACTCAACTGACGAATTTGGAATCGAACTTGGCTTGCAGGACCCGTTGCTGCTTGCCAGAAGTCTGACGTCCACGACCGCTGGTGGTATCACTACCGTGGCAACATCTGGAACTCCAGGCTTGAACTTTAACAACACAAGTGTGCCACTGGGAAATAACAACTACCCTGGGACAAGGCCAGGAAACGTTGCGACTCAAGGATTAAGCAACTTCTCACTGGGTCGAAGCAATTCGGATCTGGGCTTTGGCGGTTTTGTGTTTTCCGCTCAGTCGGATGCCGTCAGTGTCCTCTTACGAGCGTTGGCATCACGTCGTACTGTTCAGGTCTTGAGCCGCCCACAGGTACGAGCAACGCACAACAACGAGGCTTCGGTCAATGTCGGACAGAATGTTCCACTGACGACTGGTGTTACGCAAAACGGACTTAGTACAAATCCGCAGATTACATATACGAAGACCGGGATTACGTTGACAGTCACTCCTCGAATTACACCCGATGGAATGATTGCCATGAATGTCTTTGCACAGAAAAGCCAGCTCTCCGATATTGGAGTGCCAATCTTCGTGAATGCGACAACAGGCGACTCCATCGAATCGCCTGTGATCAACGAATCGACAGCGACAACAACTGTCAATGTCCCCAACGGACAGACAATTGTCATCGGCGGTATGATTACCAAGTCAGATTCGACTCTGGAACGCAAGGTGCCCTGGCTCGGCGATCTGCCGATCGTGGGACGTGCTTTTCGATATGACGGCACAACGGCGTCACGAACTGAATTGTTGATTTTCCTGACACCACGTATCGTCCTGACGGACATCGATTCAGAATTGATCAAACAGGTTGAATCAGAACGTCTGCACTTCATTGAATCAGACGCCGAAGAAGTTCACGGTCCACTTTACAGTGTCCCGAAACCGGCAGTTCCTCAACTCTGGACTCCGGAGGAGGGAACGATTCTGACTCCGGAAATGCCAATCGAGCAGTTTTTGGAACCAGACGTGAGCAAAAAGCCCTGATTTTTCCTGGAACGTTCGTTCCGGGGCTGGTGCCCTTGGAACGAAATGCACGGCAGACGTCCGGGAAGCACGACGAGAAGCACAAGACGAGTAGGGTCAATTCCTTCGTTAAAGTTCAGTCGGGACACGTGCAATAGCGTGTAGCGGTGATCGTCACCTTTCGAAAACCTACCTGTTTCCCAAAGCCATGCAGGGTCGACTCAGGAGTGGCCAATATGAAGAAATCAGTATTCAAACTCTTTGCTTCAACCAGTCTGGTTTCCGCCATTCTCACGGGTTGCGCGACATCTACCGCACTCTTCCGGGAGCCATCCGTGCTTGTGAAAGATCCAGGTAGCCTTGTCGGTCATCCGAAGGTTGAAAAGAACGTCGCCAAGATTGTTGCACTTTGGGAGCCTTCCACAGGTAAGGGGCTCGATGATCTTAACGCTCGAGGTTTCACAGGACAGATTCTGTTCTTCGGATCCGGCTGCGAAACAGGTGCTCGTGTTGACGGTAAAGTGAATATCTATGAATACGATAACTTCAATCCCGATTCACTCGACGAACCTGAATTGATCCATACGTTCTCGTTCGAATCTGATGCGTGGAACGTGCACCATTCGGAAGGAACATTCGGTCATTCCTATCGTGTGTTCGTGCCGTACGTACAAAAACATCGAGATCAAGTTCACTGCGGCCTGAAGGTGGAGATCGTACTTGAAAACGGCAGGACCGTCTCGACACAGCCAACCGACGTTCTGCTGCCGGGCAGGAATTCGAATACAGAATCGACAGGTAAGTCCCGGGGCTTTGTGCAGAATAGTCAGGTCACATCCAATGTCGAAGCAATGACTGGCGAAGCGTATTTCGGACTACCCCGTACCGTGTCTGTCAAACCAGAACCAGCACCCCGCAAGCTGGATACACTCAGCATACCGTTGCGGAAACACTGATGCACACTGCTGGCGGCTTGAGTTCTATGTCAAGTTGTTCGCCAGCAAGGGCTGCTCGTCCGTCTGCAGCGTTTGATCTGTGCAAGGGCCAAGAGTTGACGCCGTAATCATGCTGCGACCGACCGCACCGGTCCAGTAAACTGCCGACTTCTGCAAAGGCGGCGTTCGCCGATCCGTGACGACTGTTGTATTGATCGTGATATCAGTGCAATTGGCGAGACGAATTCCATACGGTGCCGAATCGAGGATCTGATTGCTGCTGACAATGATGTTGCGGCAATCATAGAGTTCGAGCAATGCCTCCCGTTGCAGTTCTGGTGCAGTGGGAAACAAATGACGACCGCTTTGGCAGTCCTGCAGGACGTTGCCGTTGAAAATGGAATCACGGCAATTGCGAAAAGTGACTCCTGTACACAATTCCTTATCAACGCCATAGTCCGCGTTGTGGCCAAAACTATTGTTGCCCACGACCATTTGCGAACAGTCTTCCAGCAACAGATTGCGGTTATGGCCCGAATACACCGTATTGCCTGAAATCGTCACTCCCTGGGCAGCGGAGATGTGAATGTTGTTCCATTGGCTTCCTATCAGATTCCCGGTGATTGCTATCATTCCGACCTTTGCGTTGGCTTCCTGAGGCTGGCCAATGAGACGAATGTTGGCACCGTTAGGACTGTACGTGGCCTGAATTGTGTTGCTGCAGATCGTTCCTTCCCGAATACTGCCTTCACTCGCGTCCAGCCAGATTTCCGCCGTCGGAACTTCGTCAGCATTGGGTACCTGATGGCTGGCGTTATTGTTGTATTCGATATCGTTGCCAGTGATCTGCAGATTGCGAATCTCGCTGCGTTCAATTCGAATTCCGCCAAGTCGGCAATAACTGATGTGTGATGCACTGATGATGGTCTGATGCAGATTGACGCCGTCCAGATAAATACCCACGCCAAGGTTGTGATAGATCTGACAATGACTAATCAGAACATTGCGGGCTCGCCCGGTGATTCGAATTCCATGACGCAACTTTCGCAGCAGCACGCCGGTAATGACTGGCTGCATCACGCCTTCGATCTGAATACCGTCGGCTTCAGCATGTTCGCCAACGATCTCGAGTGTGCTAACCATCGGCATGCGTTCGTGAGTCCATGCGCTGGCTTGAAACGACTTTGGATCGGCTGATCCATTGTGAGTGCCAACAAATGAAAATGCCGGGCCTTTGCCCTGCATCAGAATTCGGCACGTTCCCCCTTCACCACGAATTGACGTCCGACCCGTTGCGGCAAGATTAACAACAATCGGCTGAGTGATTCGATAGTCCCCGCGCGGGATGACTAATTCACCGACGCCTTCGTCGATCGCATGCTGCAGTGGTGCAGTATCGTCAGTAACGCCATCACCCGCCGCTCCAAAGTCACCTGCTTGCGTCATCTGAGATTTCTTCCACCACTCATGCCAAACCGGGATTTCAACCGTCTATCATCAACGAAATGAGCCCACAACATCCAAGAAGGCGATTCAACCTTCTATCATGTTACGGGCTCGATAGATTTCTAATTTCGAAGGATCGTGCTGTCAGCGTATAGACGTCACTTTGAGCAGATTTTCGATTCGATGATGTGGATACATGCGACGTGCGGCCGATGTGGCGACCTGCTTTCCGTGCCATGAATCCGCGCGGCCTGTCAGCACGACGGAGTCAAATCCGACATCGACGCACAGATCACGAACAACAACACTGGCTAGCTGCTGTATGAGATCCATACAGCGGTCCGTCTCCGGACTGGTCCTTGGCTGTAGTTGCATTTTTTCTCTTCCGTGAAAAATGTGCAGATGTGAAACCGCAGATCCCAGATGTCCTAACGGCTGAGATCTTCGCGGGACGGTTGCAGATTACCGGCATAAGTTTCCTTTGAGCAGACCAAGTATTCATTTCTTCTGCGAGATTTCTGATTTCGACTTCGAGTTTCTCGCAAACCTGGACGGCTGGGCAAAATGGGAGATGAGAACGTATGGGTAATGTGTTTCTTTGCGAGGCTTCACACTTGAGATTGACGAACATTTGCGGAACAGATGTGGCGGGCTCCTTTTTCTGTGAGGCCGTCTTTTACCTTTTTTTCCATAAAAGAGTATGACGAGCAGGACATGGGGTTCAAACCGGTTCGGGCTGAGTTGGCGGATTTCTTTTGCTTCGATTGTTTGAGTTCAAGTTTGAAAAGCGACTTGCCTCTATCTGTTCATTGTCCGACTTCGTGAAGCATGTTCGCCTATGAAAACCTGGCAATCTGCGTTTGAAAAGAACATAGCCATGTGCCGCTTTGTGCAGCAGTCAATGATCTTATGGACCTCCTCTATGGTGAGTAATGAAGGGAACGATTTGACGTATTTGATCTGCATCGGAGCAAGCCTTTGCCAGTCCCGTTTGCACGTGCGCGTGAAGAAGAATTTCACGCCCGATTAGAGTCGTACTCAATTGATTATCGCGAGTGCCAGATTTATCCAGATCGTCGTGCTTCCACGTGATGTTGTTGTCCTGTCACTCACCATGAGATTCCGTGCAGACGATCCAGTGGAGGGCGCTTGCCCAGAGCACGTGGCTTTGTGCTATTGAAAGCCAGGGAAGCCCATTGATTTAGCATTCAGTAGAGAGACGAATGGAAGGTTAATAGTTGAGCATGTTGCACGAGTCGAAAGTTTTTTTAAAAGCCTTCAAGGAATGCGAGGCGAACTCATTTGGGTTGCTCAAGACATTGTGATTTAAAGTTCGACTGAATGTGTTGATTTGCGAGTTTTCACGCTGTGGAATGTGGGCGCAATTAATGAACTTCAAAAACCAGGAATTTTGGGCAAAACCAATTCCGAAAGAATTGCTCAGAATGCGTGAGTCGGCGCTTTGCAAATACGCGTGGCAGTTACACTAACGCCACTGTGGCCGGATGCATTTATTGAGAAATGGATTCCCGTGCGTTTGGCCGACATTATTTCCAAACAACGAGTTGTTAATGCCTGTTTTGATTGTAACGTCTCACCCCGACGATTGGCCGTTTGAAATTCCCGGGGTCGATAAGGTTGACGCATGGACGTACCTGACTTCCCCAGAAGTTACCGACTCGGCAGGCTCACGCGCGACACGCGTTTTTAACCTTTGTCGATCCTATCGCTATCAAAGTCTTGGATATTACGTTTCGCTTTTGGCTGAAGCACGTGGTCATAAACCCCTGCCCGGCGTGATCACAGTACAGGATCTTAAGACACGCTCTGTTTCGCGATTAATTCCGGACGAAATTGATGAACTCATTCAGCAGAATCTCGCAACGCTGACGTCGGATGAGTTTACGTTCAGCGTGTACTTTGGCCGGAACTTCGCTAAGCGACACGAGCGGCTCGCGTTGCACCTGTTCAATCTGTTTCCAGTGCCGCTAATGAAATACGAATTCAGCAAACGTGAAGGCCGCTGGCAGATTCGAAAAATTGCTGCCATTTCCGGTGCTGAAGTTCCGGAGGGTCACCGTGAGTTTGTCGCAGAATCGGCGACAAGGTATTTCTCCGGCCGCGCTTCGTCGCTGAAGTCTCCACGCCGCACGCGATTTGACATGGCAATTCTGGAGAACCCCGAAGAAAAAGACAACGCTCCTTCCGATTCCGTTGCGCTCAACAAGTTTGTCAAAGCAGCCCGCGAACAGGGAGTCTACGCTGAACTTATCACACGTGACGACAGTGGCAGATTGCTGGAATTTGATTCGCTGTTTATTCGCGAAACGACAGCCATCAATCATCACACATATCGTTTTGCCAGACGAGCGGCCAGCGAAGGTCTCGTCGTGATCGATGACCCCGTCTCAATTTGCCGCTGCACAAATAAAGTGTTTCTGGCAGAAATGCTGACGCGTCACAAAGTCGATATCCCCTTGTCAATCGTAGTCCATCGCGACAATGCCAGTCAGATCGGTGAACGTCTGGGTTTCCCGTGCGTATTGAAAAAGCCAGACAGTTCATTCTCCATGGGTGTCGTCAAAGTCAAATCCGACGAAGAACTCAGAGCGCACCTGGAGGATTTTTTTGGCGAGTCTGATCTGCTGGTTGCGCAGGAGTATTTGCCCACGACCTTTGACTGGCGGATCGGTATTCTGGACAAAAAGCCTCTGTATGCCTGCCGCTATTTCATGGCTCCAGGACATTGGCAGATTATTCGCCAGGAAGAAAAGGGACGTGGCCGTTATGGAAAAGTCGAAACGCTGCCCGTTGAACTTGCACCCTCGAAAGCTGTCAAGGCTGCGTTGAAGGCAGCGAACCTTATCGGGGACGGCTTGTACGGCGTTGACGTAAAAGAGTCGAACGGACGTTTTGTCGTTATCGAAGTGAACGACAATCCCAACATCAACTCGGGCTACGAAGATGCCATTCTGAAAGACGAATTGTACCGCCGAATTATCGAAGTCTTTGTGCGACGCATGGAACAGAAGCGAGCTCGCTACGATGCCGACT
>JANOZG010000723.1:0-2674 GCA_031429275.1 Planctomycetota bacterium | reverse complement strand
TTGCTCGAGTTGAAGTCTGACTATCGAAATATCGAGCGATGTTTCAAATTGCTCAGGCTTCGGTCCACATGAACCTGCGATGCATTGTCGACAGGAAGCAGCGAATCCTGCCATTTTTATAAGAGGCTATTTTTAAATGATACTTCAACGATTTTGCCTCTTGTTGATCGGCAGTATTGTCGCATTGACGGCGAATCCGGCAGCAGCTCAGGAATTTGACCTGCAGCCTCCAGGGGCACGCGAATTCGTCAGCGACAAAGCTGGAATGCTGGATGAAGCCGCGATCACGCACATCAAAACGGTCTGTGATAAACTGCTCACAGACAAAGCAACTCCCATTATCGTTGTGACCATAGACTCGATGTCTCAGCACGGCGGTGCGAACATGCCCGTCGAGACTTTTGCAGCTATGCTGTTTAATCAATGGCAGATCGGTCAGGCAAAGCTGGAAGGTCAGGACTGGAATACCGGAATCCTGTTACTTATTTCTAAAGGTGACCGAGCGGCACGGATTGAACTTGGAGCTGGCTGGGGACGCACGGAAAACCAGACCTGTCAGCGGATCATGAACGAGTTCATTATTCCTCAATTCAAGCAGGGAAAGTTTTCTGAGGGGATTGTGAGCGGTGTGGATGCTCTCGACAAAATGGCACGCAAGCTCGAATTACCGACTCGACCGAGATCTGCTGCTGGGTACATCATTCCGCTGGTCTTCTTTGGGCTTGCGATTTTCACGGCGGTGTCGTTGTATCGCCGAGGCGCCAGTGGCTGGGCATGGTTAATGTGGGGCGGAATTTTCGTTGCGGTTTGGTATGTCATGCGTACTCTGGCCGAAAACAGTACCAGCAGCAGTGGTGGTGGATTCAGTGGCGGATCATTTGGTGGTGGCTCCTCTGGCGGCGGTGGTGCTTCAGGATCCTGGTGAGCATAGAAGATTTAGTAATCGTTCGATCTGAAGGACTCGTTTAGTGCAAACAGCATCTGAAATCATCAATTTTGAACAACGTGCCCGCATTGAGACTGCGGTGTCGGCCGCTGAATCGAAAACCAGTTGCGAGATCGTACCCGTTGTGGCCACAGTCTCTGGCCGGTACGACCGTGCTGAGGATCTTGTCGGCTTGTGGTGTGCAGTCGTGGGGGCTGTTGCCGCCTTCCTGACTTTACCTGGCCATAGCGATCAAGGCTCATGGGGCGGTATTCCTCTGTGGGGACAAATCGGATTGCTGGTAATTGTGATGCTTGCATGTTTCATCTTTGGGGCTGTCGTGGCCGATAGATTCCGAAGCCTGCGCCTTCTGTTCACGCCACGGTCACACATACAGGAAGAAGTCAACTTGCGAGCACGAGAACTTTTCTTTGATCGTCGTATCCACCATACCGCAGGCGCTTCAGGCTTGTTGATTTTCGTCTCGCTCTACGAACGTACGGCCGTAGTCCTTGGCGACCGGAGCGTGGTAGAAGCGCTGGGCGAAAAATTCCCCGAAGAACTATGTCAACGGCTCACCACAAATCTTCGGAGTCAGGACGTTGCGACCGCCATCTGCGACACAATTCAGCACGCCGCCACGTCACTCCAAACCGCACTGCCTCGCACGTTCAACGACGCCAATGAACTGCCTGATACTCTGGTGTTGTTGGATTGATTGAGTTGAGCCACAGAGATGCTTTACGCAGGATATTGATTCGACCGACGCAAATCGACTCTTGTACAGGAATGCAGTTACGTAGGATTTGTGGACCGAAACACTGAGAACAACTAAGGGTCTGGACTTATGGAGATCCGTAAACTCTCTGAACGCGATATCTGACACACAACTTACGGGGCAGCGGAGACGGTCATCTCACCAGAGTAGAAAGTGATAAGCGGTTTGTCGGAAGCCATCCATTGCAGGATCACTCGGTATCTTGCAGGCTTTGACGGTGCGGGGACATCCAATTTGAATGAAGCCAAATCCCCGGACTGTTTGAGTTCCGTCATCTTGGCACCCGCCAAAGTCGATTCACCACGAAAGACAGCACACACAACCGCACCCAGCGATTCCGGTGGCTCTTCAAACCGGATCCTGCCGTTGATGCCGACGTATTCAGCGTTAGTCAACTCTATCGCATCTTGCGTCAGTTCTGGCGTCCCTGCCACCCATAAAGGCAAGATCAGAACCGCTCCCAACTCTTTTTTCACGGGCGTCGGATACGTAACTTTGGCGTAGCTGATGCCTTCAAGATTTCCATCTAGGTCGTTATTCGACTGGAGCCTGAACATCAACAAAGCCACGGTTACCGCAACAAGCACCACTGTCGCCACAAACTTTCCGTGGAATCGGATTTTCATCAGTCTGTCCAACCTTACTAATGAAAGCTGCATTGGGCCGAATCAGCCGAATATCGAATTGTGACTGCTATTGAGCTGAAACAGTCAGGTTTCCACAACCCACTCTATACTGACCGCCTTCCCACAGTTCCGCAACTAGATCGGTGCCCGGTACAGTATAGTCGATGTTCAAATACCAACCGCCGAATGACTCATTTGGACCAGTGACCATACCGTGTGTGTCGAATTCCTCTCCATCCCACACTCCTATTCGGTACAGGAGAGAGAGGTCACCTTCGGGCGTATTTCCCGTTCCAGGCGTATCATTCTTCGGCAATGTTTCGCCATTCATCGGATAGTTCATGG
>JANOZG010000722.1:0-9593 GCA_031429275.1 Planctomycetota bacterium | reverse complement strand
CGATCGCAGCAAACTCGCCGCCAGCGGTTCAACGATCCTGCTCACAACGCCGGAGGAACGTCGTCTCGCGCTGCAGTTGCTGATGTTTGGAACGACGATCGATGGAATGCTGCAGGATTACCGTCCGCATGTTTTGACGGGTTGGCTGTTTGATACGGCAGACGCATTCAGTAAGTTCTATGCCGTATGTTCCGTTCAGGACGCAGAGTCTGAGCAACTCCGCCACAGCCGCTTGATCCTGTGTGACCTCATGGCCCGCGCGCTGCGGACCGGTTTGTCGCTGCTTGGGATTCAGGTTGCGGATGTGATGTAGTTGTCTGTTAACGCGTCACTTCTCGTAGGCCGGACCAAGCGGAGCGCCGTTACGGCGGAGATCTAAAACATGCCGGAACGGCGCTCCGCTTGGTCCGGCCTACGTCCTGCGTTCTGTTCGTTACCCCACAGCCGCATGACCGCTCAGACTACTCACGCCGTAACGACTTTTCACGACGCCCGACTGCATGACGGCGATCAATCGCTTGCGGTCCTGCAGGATCGAGATATCGGCCACGACATCGCCGTCAATGACCAGCACATCACCAAGTTTTCCAACAGCGAGCGTCCCCAGTTCATGATCCCGGCCTAAGATTTCCGCGCCGGTTTGAGTTGCACACCTGAGGACTTCAAGAGGTTTCAGGCCGACATAGTTGACGAAGAATGAAAGTTCCTTGGCATAGTCCCCGTGTGGATTCCATGCAAATCCATAGTCGCCGCCCATACCCAGTCTGCCGCCCGCAGCCAGAATTCTTCGAGCACTCTCCGCGCCGCCGTCGAGTGTTTCCTGATGTCCGTCGATCACCGCCTGTGACATGCCGTATTGCGGTCCACGCTCGATACTCATCAGTTCGAAGTACAGCGCTGGTACAACAGGAACATCGCGTTTCAGTAACAGGTCCAGCGTTTCGTCGTCCATGAATGTTCCGTGTTCGATTGCGTCGTAGCCGGCCAGCAGAGCGTTTTTGATTCCAGCAGTGGCCCGGCAGTGGCCTGTGACTTTCATGCCGTGGTTGTGGGCCGTTTGAACCACGGCGTGCATTTCTTCGAACGTCATGCAAAGTGTGTGATGATCGTTAAAGTCTGCAGCGGCAGCGTCACCAGTGGGATACGTCTTTACCCATTCAACGCCATCTTTGACCAGCTTGCGCACCGCCTTGCGGGCTTCGTCGGCACCGTTGACAAGCAGAATCAAGCCTTCCATGCCGATCTTGCGAAACTCCGGATTCCAGTCCATCAACCCGCCAGCACCACAGATTTCACGGCCACTGGCTGCAAGACGAGGACCGATGAGCAGATCACTTTCGATTGCTTTCTTCAGCCACACGTCGATGTTAAACAGACTGCCGCCGCTCCGAGCTGATGTGTATCCGCATTCGACTGCCAGCCTTGCGTTGCAGGATGCGAGCAGCGTGACATATTCCACCGGGTACTTGATATCGAGATCTTCCAGTGCGGCGACGTTGAAGTACGTCGGATGAAAATGAGCTTCCACAAGCCCCGGCATGATCGTCCCGCCGTTGGCATCGATTCTTGTGGCGTCCGCAGGCACGGGCGGCGCGTCTCGCAGAGGGCCAACATAGCGGATGATGCCGGATTCGATCAGAACACAAGCGTCAGGAACGGCAGCCGCTCCTGTTCCATCGACGACCTGTCCGTTGTGGACGAAAGTGGTTCCTGTGGCGGTTTGCATGGAGGTAACTTTACGGTGAGGATGTGGCAGTCAGATGTCAGGTGAGAGGCAAAGAATACCGAATTGCAGAGACTCCGTGAAGCGCTAACGTCTTTGCGATGCATGCATTCGATGCTGCTGCAGGTTCGTGACGCGTGCCTGATCTTTCTGTCGTATTGGATTCGGATTCTGAATGAATCACTATCGTATTTCCTGATCCGAATGTACATTCAGAGTCTGGTGCAACCGACAGTGACGCAGTTATTCGATCGATGAGGAGACGGAAGAAATGCTGGTGCTTCTAAGCCTGTTGGTTTTTTTGACTGCAGATGAGTCCGTGTTTTCCGGCCCGCAGCCTGGTGAGAAGTTATTGCCATTTGTGATGACCGGTGTGCTTGGCGACGACGCAGACACGAAGATCGACGTTGTCGATGAAAAAGCAGCAAAGCCCTGTGTGTTGATTTTCGTGCATGAACGAAGTCGTCCGGCGTTTGGCCTTTCAAATCTGGTGATGCGACTTGTGGAAGATCGTGGTGCCGAAAAGATCAACGGAAGCCTGATCTTTCTAACGGATGATCCCACAGAGACTGCGGACTGGATGAATCGAGTGCCGCAGTACTTTCCAAAGCAGGTTCGCAAAGGAATTTCCGTCGATGGAAAGGAAGGACCGGGCTCGTACGGATTAAATCGCAATGTGGCTGTGACTGTGCTGGTCGCAAACGACAATCTGGTAACGGCGAACTTTGCTCTGGTTCAGCCGAGCATCGAAGTGGACGGGCCAAAGATTTTCAAAGCGATTGCAGATGTCCTTGGTGAAGAAACTGCGCCGAAGATTGCAGATTATCAGCCACAGCAGCGTGGCGATGCGGCGACCATGAAGCACCGCGACGGCACAAAGTCACGCGAAGGAACTGCGCCGCCTCAGCATCCTCAGATTCGACCGATGTTAAGTCCTTTGATTCAAAAGACGGCAACGGACGACGAAGTGATTGCGGCGGCGAAGAAGCTTGAAGAATTCGCAGCGGAACATGCAGACTTCCGTGTGGATGTTGGTGATATCGCGCGACGTATTATTGCGGCGGATAAGCTTGAGAATTACGGGACATCGAAGTGTCAGGAATACCTGACGAAATGGGCGAAAGAATTCGTGGCCGAATCGGAGGAGAAGCCTGAAGCAAAGTCGGAATGATGTGGCTTTCGCCGTGCATGATTAAGGACCTTCAAAATGCCGTGGCTCTGGCTGAGTGTTGTACTGCTTATCGATCAACCTCCCGTTGAGACGGTTGATTTTGACACTCAGGTCATGCCCATTCTGACGAAGGCCGGATGCAATGCCGGGGCCTGTCATGGAGCGGCGGCGGGACGTGGTGGGTTTCATTTGTCGTTGTACGGAAGTCGTCCGAGTGCTGATTTTTCTGAAATCACCATGGCTCTGGAAGGTCGGCGGATCGATCGCCGAAAAAGTGAACTAAGCCTGCTGCTGTTGAAACCAACGGAACAACTCAGCCACGAAGGGGGCACACGACTGGAACTCGATGGCCGCGATTACAAAACTGTGCAGCGATGGATTGAACAAGGCAGTCGGCGCACGGACTCTCGGCAATTGACCGAATTCACGCTTGCAAGTGAAGCGGTTGATCGTGGTGAAAACAGCGATCGTAAAACGTGGTACTTCAAACTCAACGCAACTGCGAAGTTCAGTGATGGATCAGTGGTCGATGTGCTGCCGTGGACCGTACTGACACCCAACGATCCGAGCGGTATCAGTATCGACGAACAGGGTGTTGCCGCATTGCTGCGTCCGGGCCGACATTTGATTATGGCTCGGTATCTGGATCAGGTGCGACCTTTGGAGTTGCTGGTTCCGTGGGCAGTTGACGATAATCGATTCGTGACGGCAGTTGCGACAGACGCTCCCACAAGCATTGATGATTTCGTCAATCAGCGACTGGAGGAATTGGGACTTGCCGCAGCGCAAACAATCGATGACGCAGGCTTCTTGCGTCGCGTGAGTTTGGATCTGATCGGTCGACTCCCGAAAACATCGACCGTAGAGCAATTCGTTGAAAGTGCGGCCACTGACAAGAAGTCGAAGTTGATAGACCAACTTTTGCAGTCGGACGAGTTCAGTGATTTCTGGACGTTTCGCCTGGCGTTGCTGCTGCGAGTACCTCAAGCGAAAGGCAATCCGGCTGCTGCGAAAGTCTATTATGACTGGCTGCACGATTGTGTTCGTCGTGATGTGCCGCTGAATGAAATCGCCATGCAGCTTTTGATGGCAGACGGACAAGCTGACGAGTCCGGTGCTGCGAACTTCTACAATGTTGCTGGCGACGCGCGGGGACAGGCAGAATTTGTCAGCCAGATTTTTATGGGTGTCCGCCTGCAATGTGCCAACTGCCACGATCATCCGCTCGATGCGTGGACTCAGGACGACTACCACGGACTGGCGGCAGTTTTCGCTCGCATGAAACGCGGAGCCGTGGTCCGTGAATCGACGAGCGGTGAAGTGATTCATCCGGGAACCGGCGAAACTGCTGTCGCGAAGATTCCGGGAGGTCGGCTGCTGTCATCCGAGGCGAACTATCGAAAGGAGTTCACCGACTGGTTGAGGTCGAAAGAAAACGACTACTTCAGCAGAGCGATGACGAATCGCGTGTGGAGTCATCTGATGGGCCGAGGTCTCGTTGATCCTGTCGATGATCTACGAGTTACAAATCCGGCGACTCATCCGGAATTGCTCGATTGGCTGGCCGAAGATTTCATCAATCATGAATTCAGGTTGAGGCACATGATTCGCAGAATCTGCACCAGTGAAGCCTATTCACGCGGCACGATTGCGAATGTGGATCCCGCAACAGCGGCAGACTTTTATGTGGCCGCAATTCCCAAACCCATGTCGCCGGAAGTTTTTCTGGATGCTGTGTCTGATGTGACGGGCGTGTCTTCGCCGATTTTTGTGGATCGCCGAGCGGTCTCGTTTGCTGGTCTGGTGAATGCATCCGAGTCGTTGAATCTGCAGGGCCGTTGCATGGAAAGCTGCGAGTCGTCAGCAGTCGATCGCACGGATCTGGCGGTGCAGTTGCAATTGCTGAATGGTGAGGTTCTGAATGGCCGATTGTCGGCAGAAGACGGCACACTGATGAATGCAGTGAAGTCCGGTCAGGCTGCGGAATCGTTGATTGACGACTTCTACTTGCGAGCGCTTTCACGACCACCACGTGATTCTGAAATGACGTTTTGGAAGAGCCAGTTTTTAGAGGCCGCTGATACGTCCCGTTTTGCCGACATTGCACAGGATTTTGTCTGGAGTTTACTTACTAGCGATGAGTTCTGTACGAATCATTAATTTCTGAAATTGAAAAAGGGTGGCCGGGGCTGGACTGAGCGGAGCGAAGGAAGCCCCGGGGTTTCAGGCTGGCGCCTTCCAACCCCGGCCACCCATGAACGAAGCATCTGGTTGAAGATATGATCGCGACACCTAACACTCGACACAATGGACTCAGCCGTCGCGGAATTCTGCGGCTCGGGCAATTGACGGGGCTTGGTATCGGCCTGTCTCACTTGAATGTCGTGAATGCGGTCCCGGGCGACACTCAACCTTCTGCGAAATCCTGCATTCTGATCTGGCTGGATGGTGGTCCTAGCCATTTGGAAACTTTCGACCTGAAACCAGACGCAGCCAAAGAGGTGCGCGGACCTCTGGAAGCCATTTCGACATCAGTACCGGGAGTCTTCATCAGCGAATGCCTGCCACAGACCGCGCAGAGAATGAATGACATTGCGGTGATTCGATCGATGACGTCGCCGCTTGGAGAGCACAATCTTGGGACACACTATCTGTTGACTGGCTACCGGCCAACGCCCGTGCTGCAGTATCCGTCGTTTCATGCGGTGGCAAATCAACAGTTGCGATCGAAGACATCCAATCTGCCGAACAATGTGGCGATTCCGGATTATCGTGTCGGTGGTGCTAAGTTCAGCGGCGCGGGGTTTCTGCCGAGTGAGTTTGGTCCATTTTCGTTAGGTGCTGATCCTGCGAAAGCAGACTTCCGTGTCCGAGATCTGGATCTTGCCGCAAACCTGAATCTTAAACGCATTGATCGTCGGCGAGCTTTCGCAGATCAGCTGGCACGTTGGAATTCTGACGATGCCGTCACTGGCATGGATCAGGCGTTCCGCATGGTCACGTCGCCAGAAGCTGCGTCGGTATTTCGTCTCGAAGAAGAGTCTGCGGAAACCCGGCAGCGATATGGTTCACGAACTGTCGGCCAAAGCTGCCTGCTGGCCAGACGATTGGTTGAACGCGGCGTTCGACTTGTCACCGTCAATCATCAAGGCTGGGACACGCATGACAATCTTTATACTCGACTGAAAGAAGGCTACACCGGCGCGAAAGTCGGCGTAGGTCTGATCCCTTCGCTGGACCTGGCACTGGCCGCGCTGATCGATGATCTGCGAGACCGGCGGTTGCTGGACGAAACTTTGATTGTGGTGATGGGCGAATTCGGACGCACGCCAAAAATCAACACTGCTGGCGGGCGAGACCACTGGCCGCGCGTCTTCAGCGTGGCTCTTGCGGGTGGTGGAGTTCGGGGAGGACAGGTGATCGGTGCCAGTGATGCGACTGGCGAGTCACCGGCCGACCGACCAGTCACGCCAGCCGATTTGGTTTGCACGATTTACACTTTGCTGGGGCTTGATCCTTCGAGCCAATTGCAAACGGATTCTGGCCGTCCCGTGCGGCTGGCAGCTGACGATGCAAAGATTATTCAGGAACTGCTGGCATGAACTGGCGCTGGTGTAAGTTTCAGTGTGGAATCATTCTTTGTGTCATGTTCAGCATCTTGTTCATTCGTCGTTCGGCAAACGCAAATGATCGCGAGCTTCTACAAGCTCCGCTGACTTGCATCGCCATCACATTGGACGGATCTACTGTAATTGATGGATCACAAGCTGGCGTTCGCGTGCGACGGTGGAGCGATCTGACTGTCGAACATACAGTGGAAGTGGCGTGCCGCAACGTACACGATGTTGTGTTATCACCCGATGAATCGAAGCTGGCCGTTGTGGGCGGCAATCCTGGCGAATCGGCGGGGATCAGGTTGTATTCATGGCCATCGCGAGAGTTGTTGTGGTCGAAATCGCTTTCGGATGACATCGCCTACGCGGCAAGTTTCAGTCCATCAGGCCATGTGGTGGCTGTCGGATGTCATGATCATTCTGTGGTCCTTCTGGAAAGTGCATCGGGCATTTCGAAGGGCACGTTGACGGGGCATTCGCGGCCAGTGACAGCACTTTCATTCGTCCGCGATGACACCTCGCTTATCAGCGGCAGCATCGATCAATCGATCCGAATCTGGAACTGTCAGCAGAGCACCATCGTTCGCTCGCTGACAAATCATACTCAGCCAATCACGTGTCTCGCCGTGCGTCCGAATAGAGGCGATGCGTTGCCAGTGATCGCTTCCGGCAGCGAGGATAAGACGGTGAGACTGTGGCAGCCGACTATCGGCCGCATGATCAGATTCCAGCGATTGCCATCGGCCGTGACGGCACTGGCATGGACAACCGACGGA
This sequence comes from Planctomycetota bacterium, assembly GCA_031429275.1. Classification (GTDB taxonomy): domain Bacteria; phylum Planctomycetota; class Planctomycetia; order Planctomycetales; family Planctomycetaceae; genus SXXK01. The sequence continues at coordinate 2,309 of JANOZG010000722.1, read as the reverse complement.
AGCTCAATCGTTGTCGGATGCCAGGACGGGCGCATTCGCACAGTTCAGGCTGACTCGTTGGAGGTGACCGAGCATCCTGCCACGAACAACGCATGGATCACGGCCATCGCAGTGCATCCCACGGAGATCGCGATTCTGGCAGGGGATATCGACGGGAAGATCGTTAAGCTGCAGCTTTGATTGTGCCGAATCTTCCGGAATTGACGGCTGATATTTTCCCGCACGGCTCGGGATCTGAGGTTATAGTTCACGGTGTTGAAGTCGCACGATGCGTTGTATCGGATGCGTTCGGCGAGCGGGGGATGTCAATCCCCTGATGTTTGGCACCCCGTTGGAATCGCAATCAGGGGACTCACGTCCCCTCTAGCCTTTCGCGGCTCTGTGCAGCCTCGAGAGGAAAACCAAGCAAAAGAAAAAAGTTGAACTCCAAGATGACCTCGCGAATTCTCTATGTGACTCATCGAGTTCCTTACCCGCCAGATCGTGGTGACCGGATTCGAACATGGAACATCCTGAAATTCCTTGCAGGGCGAGCGTTCGTTGATCTGGCCTGTCTTGCTGATGAACCTGCATCAGAAGACACCTTGAAGGTGCTTCGAGGCGTAACGAATCAATTGGCCGTCATTCCACATGCAGGGCGCAGTCGATACGTTCGCGGTGCGATTTCGATGCTGCGAAATGGAACTGCCACCGAAGGCCTGTTCAAATCGCCTGCATTGAAAAAAAAGCTGCAGGACTGGAGCAGTAAAACAAAGTACGACGCGGTCCTGGCGTCTTCATCGGGAGTCGCTCGTTATTTATTCCCACCGTGCGTCAATCTGGAGACCAAACGCTGGGTGGATCTCATTGACGTCGATAGTCAAAAGTGGCTCGACTACGCAAAGGCTGCAAAGTTTCCGATGTCACTTGTTTATGGGACTGAAGGTAAGCGACTGCGGCAAGTCGAATGTTACCTGGAGAAAACCTGCGATCGATTGCTCGTTGTCAGCGAAGCGGAACGTGATTTGTTTCAGAAGTTTTGCCCATCAGATAACATCGCCGCAGTCAGTAACGGTGTCGATTATGAATACTTCGCACCGCAATCAGGCACTCCATCCGAACCTCATTCCTGCGCGTTTGTGGGGGTGATGAATTACAAACCAAACGCTGATGGAGCGATCTGGTTCGCTCAAAACGTCTGGCCGGGAATTCGGCAACGCTATCCTGATGCGAAATTCTATGTCGTCGGCAAATCGCCGACTCCGGAAGTGCAGGCCCTGAGTTCGATCGGGGGAATTGAGGTCACAGGTTCTGTGCCTGACGTGCGTCCGTGGCTGATGCGATCAACGTGTGCCGTTGTGCCATTGCAAATTGCACGTGGTGTTCAGAACAAAGTTCTGGAAGCGATGGCATGTGGTCGGCCCGTGATCTGTTCGCCAGAGCCGCTGAAGGGTCTGGCCGCAGAACCAGGCGTGCATTTGCTGCGAGCGGACGACGCCGCCGATTGGATCGCGACGGTGAGTCGAGTCTTTGACGACAGGCAATTGCAGCAAACGCTCGGCGAGGCCGGGATGAAATGCGTGCAACAGAATTATTCATGGAATACGGCGTTGGCATTGCTGAATGAACTTTAGCGGTTATTCATCTTCCACTAATTCCTCATTCACTTCCACTGGCGGATTGCGTCGGTACCTTGCGATAGCGCGGTGGAAAAAACTCTGCACTGAACCGTAGGCCGCCTGCATGATCCCCGCACCGGATTCGTTGAGGAGTGTGAAGGCCAAAACCGTAAGTCCCGCCGCGCTGAATAAGAGCCAGGTACGATGCTTCTGATGACTTGCCAGATGCATCACAAGTTCGGCAACTGCCGGCTTTACCAGTGGCTGCTCTGAGGCTGGTTTGTCTCGCACACCGCCGAATACCAGGTTGCCAGAGACCGGAACAAATTCGTTCTCTCTGCTGCCCAATTGTGTCGCCTGAACCAGGCGGTGTGCAAATTCAGGGTCAGTTTTTAAAGCAGCAGATACGCGTTCCAGGTAGTCGACTTCGTCTTCCAGCTCCTGAAGACGAACGGCATTAGCGGCATGTTGTTGGCGTACGCTGATCCAGTTCGCCAGCTTTGGGGCCAACGCGACACCGGCGTACATGACTGCTGAAATTGATTTCTGATGTGGTAATGGTAGGATAAATCAAGGCTTTCCCGCCCAAAGAACCTGCTGCAATAGCAGAAACTACGCCTAAATCTGTTTTTTCTAAAGTCGTAATGCCTGTGCTACTTCCTTCAAAATCAATGAAAACGACTTTCCATAAATGGTTGTCTTTTGTTTTGA
>JANOZG010000721.1:0-4495 GCA_031429275.1 Planctomycetota bacterium | reverse complement strand
TACGACGGCTGCTCATCGCTCCTCAGGTCGATCCATCAACTGGAAGCGGCACGATGATGGGGATGTTGGTTGTGGTGATGACATTGGTTCTGATGGTGACATCGCTGACGGCTGCCAATCGAGACGAATCGAAAGTAGTCTCAACGACTCCGGACACAAAGCTAAGCAAAGAAAACTCTACGCCTGAGCCTGCAGTGGCCCAAACGGAAGCGAAAGAGGAGTCTCAATCGCAGACAAATGCAAAACGTCGCACTCTTGAGGTACTTGACGAAGACGAACAGCCTGTTCAAAACGCTGAGGTGCAACTGCAGTTCATGTCTGGTGAAGACGGAGTCGGCTATTACGTTGGCGAGACGATAACCCAGTCCACGAACGCCAAAGGACTTATGGAGATTTCGGTTCCCGAAGATGCGGGTTCTGTTTCGATCAAAATCGTGGCCGACGGATTCAATGAGTGGAGCGAACGACAAGCGGCCGCAGGAAGTTCCAGTATTCGACTCAAGCGGGGTCGATCGATTCACTTGCGGGCAGTCGATGAAGCTGGAAACGTTTTGGCAAAGGCTGTTCCACTGTTGGCGGGTCACAGAGTCGTTGGCCGAGAAATAGTAGCGCAGGCGGACGGAAGTTTCAAATCACCTTCTGTCGACCTGAAGCGTCGCTTAATGCGAGTTGTCTCCGCTCAGGAGAATGGTCCGTTTCTCTTCAGTGAACTCACGGACGTCGAAGAAGCGAAACCCGCTGCGGACGGAGTTCTGGAATTGGTGCTGAAGCCAGGCGCACGGATTACTGGTCGACTGGATGATTCTGTGCCTCGTCCAATTTCAGAGGGGTATGTTCAGTTGATGGTCGTGGAGGGACCAGGACATCAACTTGGCGTACCTATTCGCGACGAGTACGGCGGGTCCAAGGATGAAAACTGGGTGCAGCCGTGGACATGGGAAGAGACCGCGTCTGTTCAGCCGGATGGGACATTTGCCTTCGAATCTGTTCCGACTGGCGGGGTGGCTCAACTGCATGTTGTTGTCGATGGACACATGTCTGTGAATCCGTCGTTGGAAACTCTTCTGGCAAGTATAGAGAATCCCGGAGCGACCGGGGAAGAAACCGCTGCATCTTTGAAGAGTCAAATAGGCCATCTTGATATGTGGCCCACACTCATTCCATTAGACAGATCCAACGTTGACGTTTTCATTGAATGTCAACCGACAGCTTCGTGCGACTTTCGAATTCTCGATCCGTCGGGAAATCCAGTCTCGGATGCCGCAGTGTCGTTTGGCCCGAACGGGATATTTATCAGCGGTCGAATGTTCCTGCTGGGATACTACGATTCACCGTCTTCTACACTTGTTGAAGCACTGTTCCACAACGCCCCGATGACCACGGAAATCAGTCCCGGAGTGACGATGCACTTGCCGGAAAACAAGGTCCGCAAAAAGATGAGTGCATGGGCGGAGCGTTCCTTCAGCCGGGCAAAATCAGATGCAGATGGCCGTATCAAGATTCGCAACCTGCCGGCTGGTCTACGGCAAAGTTTTTCGGTATGGGCGCCCGGTTTTGTGCTGCCCAAGTCGCAACTCTACACGCCAGGAAACTTCCCCGATCGAGATCGCCGAGAAGCTTACGTCGACTTGATTTCCGGCGAAACCATCGAATCGACGATCTACCTGGACCGTGATCAACCCGTGGTCGACCGAGAAGTGTTGGTGATGGACGACAAGGGGAGCCCACTGTCGGGTGTGACGATTTCATTGTCGGAAATGCGAGTTGGTCCGAAGGACTGGCAACGCTGGAGCATTCAGCGATTCGGAGCAGTACAGAGTGCGAAGAGCGATCAGAATGGCCGCGTCGTATTGAGCGTGCCGAGTCACGTTGGCAATATCCCGGTAGAGCGACTTCGCCTGGCGGTGAACTATGAGTATGATCATAAGCCCTTCCCAGATGGAGAGGAACGCTTCTGGGTTAGCGGTGGCCTCGTGGACGTTCCCTTAAAGGCTGACGAAGGAATTGTGGCCATCATTCGCAATTCCGATTCAGGTCGCAGCAGTAAGGCTGTTTACGGGACGCTGACTGAGATCCTGGCAACAGGGACGCCTGAACAACTCTTAAGTGCGATGATCAAGACTCCGAATCTGGCGATCCTGCGGCAGCTCTTGACGACGGCCAAATCGAAACAACCTGATCCGGTTGAGTTGCTGGATGAAGGGCGATTTCGCGGAGAACCGAAGGAGATTCGCGTGCGTTCTGTCGCAGTGGATGACAGATCGTTTTCGCTGGTGTCTGCCAAAGTCCGACCAGTAGACGGAACGAGACAGGAGGACTCAGAATTCAAGCCTCTGCCTGAGTGCGTTTTTGTCTTCGATGCAAATGGTCAGCATGTGGCGAGCCTTGGCGGTGAGATCGGCACAACAGGGAGCGGCAGTGCGGAGAACGTCGATATTCTTTGCCTCGGTCCAGAAGAAGACTGGTTCGTGCGAGTGACGCGGTTTCAGGAGAACGGGCCTTTCGTGCACCAAAGCGTCTACTATCGCATCGGTGAGTCTGTTGTGCCCTCGCTGAAGTATCATCACTACCCGAATTCAAACTCCTGGTCGAACGGACCGGAGAAGATCACTCGTCACGGAAACCTGAATTTTGAATTCCCGGACGTTCGAAGTGACTACGCTGGTCTGACCGTCGGAGTGACAGCTGAAGGTGTAGCTGTGAATGGCACAATTTATTGGGACGGAGACAAGAATCAGTTCTTTGGAGCACCAGCCCAGTCTGTCGATGGTCGGCCACTTTACAAGGTTGATACGGAATTGTCTCAGGACTTTTCTGCGTTGAATCCTAAAGCCGATCAGATGGTTCTCTCCGGCGGCATCCGCGAGTACGACCACTGGTACGCCTGGGGTACTGTTGTGCCGGCAGGACACGAAGCCATCGTTCGAATTTCGATTCCTCTGGCGACGGGCGAACCGCAAATCGTCGAGCAAAAGCTTGCGGCCGGGCGTCACACGATTCAGTTTCAAGCCAAACCATCCAACGATGGATTGGCCGCAAAACTGCAACTGGGCGCTGGAAAGGACGATCAGATTCAAAACGCAGATCTGCCATTCCAATTGGGCGAGCAACAACAAAAGCCAGCCATTGTAAATGTGCTGGATGCACGCAAGTCCGTGCGGCTTGTCGAACGCCCAATGGAAGGCTCAGAGAAAACTCTGACGCTGGAGGTCACTCTAAGTCCATTAATTGAGCCGGGGAAATGATTGCTCGGTAATGCACTGGATGATGCGAAATCGGTCAAGGCATCAGCTTCAATTCGGCGATCCATACTCCTCGCGGACTATTTTCGGAGCAATCCCACGACGGTCAACTCGTCGACCGCTAGATTTTTATCTGCCGCTCGCACTGTGGTTTGCCCATCGGCATTGATTCGCAGCCACCGGCAGATTCCAGTTCTAAGATTCTTTGCCGGGAAGAGTTTCATCCGGCGACCGACTCGAAGATTGAAACAGAAACGAGTTCGATGTCAATGCGGCGCCGCAATACAAACACTGCTGACGAATCGCGGCGTTTGTTCGTTGGCACTTCGAGCATTCCCTGAGCGAAGGGCGGAGTTTTCCGTCCAATTGACCGTCGCGCAGGTCGATTTCCGTAAGTTTCGCTTCGATCTCCTTCTCCGTGACCCCCAGTCGATCTCGCAGGATTTCGGCCATCGCCATGGCGGCCAGATTCAATCGTTCGCATTGCTGTTCGAGCACTTGAACCTTGAGTTGAAGCTGCCGGACATCGCCCTGAGCTTCTCGGGCGGTAGATCGAGCGTCCAGTGCCTCCGATCTGGATCGCTCAATGCGGCTCATCTGAAAGAATTCCCACAGCACAGCTTGTCTCCGCTCGAGATTGAATAGTCCTGAAAGTGGAGCCGCCTCCACACATGGCCAGTGATTGGAACGGCGAGTCATGCGTTAGGGATCAAATTAATCATGGCCGAATTCGCTTGAAGACAAACAAGGTCCGTTCGGACGATTCCCCGGCATTGAATTCAGAGGGTCGTGCCAACGGTTCAGGCATCCGAGGTTCGCTCAGACAGAGCTGCAATTCGTCACCTTTGATTTCGCAGATGCCTCGCACCTTCAACTGCCCGGAGCGAATGGAAACTTGCTCCTCAGCAGAAAGCCCTTCTTCCTGCTCTGGCGTGCCGATGCCGTTGATCGTGAGGTCTATCTCATAAGGCATTGTCGACGCGCTGAGCTGAACTGCTCCGGCAAGCCCGGTGTCGGCTGTGAAACCACCTTCCGCGACTCTGGTGACAGGATCGATGCTGGTGAAGGAAATACTCCAGTACTTGTCGATCGTCAGTTGATGCCCTTCGATCGTCATTGCTGTCTGGCGACACTGTTCTTCGGGGACTTTGATACCTAAAGCATGACTCGCCGTTCCAATCACTGGCCATGTGTGGAGGCGGCTCCACTTTCAGGACTATTCAATCTCGAGCGGAGACAAGCTGTGCTGTGGG
>JANOZG010000720.1:0-9976 GCA_031429275.1 Planctomycetota bacterium | reverse complement strand
ATCGGCCAGCGAATTCAGTTTGCACATGATATGACCGCGGTCGCCGTTTTTTGCTCGTTCCGTTTCGACCTGAATCATTTCCAGCAGCTTTTCACGCAGTCCAATCGGTGCAGATTCGATTTGAGAGAACTGCTGAATCTGTGATGACCCCGTTACGGCATTAAACCAGCTGATTGCATCGTTACCAAGTTCACGATTGCACGTGAGCAAACTGATGTCCGTGTAGAATCGCGATGTGATTTCGTTGTAGTTCCCCGTTCCGAAATGGCAGTATCTCTGGAATCCCTGTGGTTCGCGTCGGACGACAATACAAGCCTTGGCGTGTGTCTTCAGCCCGCGAACACCGTAGATTACCTGCACGCCGCTATGTTCCAGTTGCCGAGCCCATTCGATATTGCGGGCCTCATCGAAGCGAGCTTTTAATTCTACGATGACCGTGACATTCTTTCCGTTTTCCGCTGCACGGACGAGTGATTTGACAATCGGACTATTGCGGCTTGTACGGTACAACGTCTGTTTGATGGCGACAACATCTCGATCGTCTGCAGCTTCGGACAGCAGACGCAGGACGGGCTCGAATGATTCATACGGATGATGCAGCAGGACGTCCTGCGACTTCATGGTATCAAAAATTGATTCCAGTGGATCGATTTTTGGTGAAAGGCACGGCGTCCAGTTGGGATACAGATGCTGATCGAAACCGCTGACTTGCGATAACTGCATCAGTTCGCTTAAACCCACCGGACCGGGTACCAGAAAGACATCACGCTCGCCGACTCGCAGCAGAGTCTTAAGGAATTCCAGAATCGGTCGAGTAACGTTATTGGTAATTTCCAGTCGGGTGCAGAAGCTGTCTTTGCGGTCGTCGAGTACATCTTCCATCTCGGCCAGTAAGTCTGCTCCGTCTTCATCGCTGACTGTCACGTCTGCATTGCGAGTGACGCGAAACGGGACCGTTGCCAGAATTTCTTCGCCAGGGAAAAATCGTTGAACCATCAGCGCAATTGCGTCCTCAGTCAGAATGAATTCATAACCGCCGATACTGGGCAGCGTGATGTAACGCAGGTCGTATCGACCAAACGGAATCACAGCAAATCGCCATGGATCGGCCTCTGACTTGCCCTTCAACTGAACTACGACATTGACAGTGCGTCCGAACAGCAGTGGAAAGCGCGACGGATCATGCACCGCGATGGGAGTCAGAATGGCCTGAATCTGTTCCTGAAATACGGTATCGACAAAATCAATCTGGCGGTCATTCAGCTCAGTGATTCTTCGGCGGCGAATTCCTGCTTCCGCAAGTTTTGGTTCCAGCTGGTCAAGATAGATTCGATACTGATCGGCAACCATCTTCTGAGTGCGGATGCTGATGGCGTTGATTTGTTCCAAAGGTGACAAGCCGGACGGGTCGTTCGCCATTTCCCCGGCGCGAATGGCTGTGAGAAGGCTGCCAACACGAACCATAAAGAATTCGTCCAGGTTGGCTGCGGTAATAGCCAGAAACCGCAATTGTTCCAACAAAGGCACAGACGGGTCGCAGGCCTCGTCCAGTACTCGCTGGTTAAATTCCAGCCAGCTGAGTTCTCGATTGGTTAAGAGGTTTTCACTATCGGACATATAGTTTTCCAGAACGTTCAAACTGTCTGCCGTGACGCTTCGCGCAACAGCACACTAAGCCCAAATGTATCTTCCAGAAGAGACGCCTTTTGACGAAGTTCAAGACGCTCAAGCGACAGATCGCCTGCGGAATTTGTAACAGTCACCACAAGTCGATGCCGTTCGATTGTGCATTGGATATCACGCACACGCTGGCTACCAGTATGATCCAGCGCCACGGCGACTCGCAGAATTCCGGCCAAACGAGAAACGATGACGCGGTTGTCTCGATCAAGCCTGGCAAAGACTTCGTGAGTGGGCTTTGGTGCTGCCCGACGGTGATAGCGAGCAATCATGGCGACCAGGTGCTGATCCTGTTCGTTGAGTCCGAAGATTTCACTGTGCGTGATGAGATATTGTGAGTGTTTGTGGTAGCCAGAGAGTCCGACAAAAAGACCGATTTCATGCAACAGTGACGCGACATACAGAATCGTCTCACAACGTGCGTCCATGCGATGTTCGGCCTGAAGTGCTCGATACAACGTTCGCGCCAGGTCTGCAACATGACGAGCGTGATGCAAGTCGACGTGGAATTTTCGAGCCAACTCGACCGCAGAGTTTACGATTTGCTCACAAAAATCTGCCGACCAGTCATTCGTCCGGAGCATGCCCTGCAGCAATGCGTCACGCAGATTCAGTCCTGTGATCAGTACGTGAGTGCAGCCCAGCAATTGAGCCATTCGAAGGTTCGCCAGGAGGGCCGGAACCAGCGTCTCGGCCTGTGAGAGTTCGATATGGTATTTTCGAATGATCCGATCCACAGTGAGTGACAGAAGTCTGGTTGTAAGCTTTTCCAGATCATCGACTGCAATGCGGCTGAGTCCGGATTTTTGCAGCGGCACGCCCAGAACCTTCGCGGCAAAACGCATGTCGCCGCCCAGCGCGACATATTCCATGTCGCGACCTCGTGGCACGATGTCGAGCAATGGTTCCAGAATTCTGTTGATCTGGCCAACCATCATGCTCCCCATGTGACTCCGCGTCGTCTGGGACTGAATGATCATCTGCTGAAGTCTCAGCGATCCAAGGCGATACGGCTGCGAATGAACAATATCCTTGCCCTTCAGAACCAATACTTCGGTGTTGCCGCCTCCGACTTCTGCAACAACCGTCATCGCTCCTGCGAGATTTGGATCGTTCTGCAGTAACGGGCGAACACCAAGGTACGTGACTCGCGCAATCTCGGCGTCGTCGATGAGTTCAACAGTCAGCCCGGTCGCCGTATAGATACGATCCAGTACTTCGATCCGATTGGTTGCTTCTCGCACAGCACTCGTCGCAACGATGCGGATGTGTTTCGGGTTACTGCACTGATATTCTTTCAGCTTGCGACGATAACTCTTCAGGACTCGAATTACTTCCTGCAGCGTCTTCCGTTGAATCTCTCCCTGAGTAAATGTGTCTTTACCAAGACTTACGCCGCGAACAAGTTGCTCAAGAACGCGAACATTCGAACTGCCATCGCTCTCTCCCACAGCCATGCGAATCGCAGATGTTCCGAGTTCGATGACGGCCAGTGGAAAGGCATTTACGGACCGTGATGCATCTGTCGCATCCTGACGAATCGGCGTTTCATTCTGAGGTGTCTCGTTCCCGGTTGTCATCGCCTGCGTCAATCCTTCCTGGCGTCTTTCAATGCTGTTTCCTGACGAACCCAAGCTGCGGCCCCTGTCGCGCCTGCAAGGTCGCCGAGCTCGCTGACCTTGAGCTTCGCACAATCTGCAAGAGAAGGCAATACGTTTCGACGAATGCCCTCTTTCACAGACTCCAGGTACAGCTTCGGCATCGCTTCGACCAGTCCGCCACCGAGGATGACGATATCTGGTGCCAGAATATTGATCAACGAGCCGATTCCGCGTCCAACCTCTTCCGCCGCTCGCCGAACAATCTGCTCGATTGCCTTGTCGCCCAGTTCGATCGACTTCGCCAAACTCGAACTGCGGATTTTTCCGATATCTGTACCAGCCAATTCTCTCAGGTGAGGTGCCTGACCCCGATAGACGGCTTTCGCGGCTTCCGCTGCGATGGCCAGGCGGCTGGCAATCGCTTCTAAAGTCCCGACGGGACCCACACCTGCGGTTGATCCTGATGTTGCCATCTGCAAAAAGCCAACTTCCATACATGATGATCGTGAGCCGCGAAAAATGCGACCTTCGTACACGCAGCCGCCTCCGATACCGGTCCCTGGAAAGACTCCCAGCACGCAGCGAGCCGCCTGCCCTGCTCCGCTGGTGTATTCGCCAAAAACTCCTGCATCCACATCATTACAGATGAGCGCCGGGCAATTGAATCGCTTCGACAGAAAGTCCTGCAGATCTACGTTCTTCCAGCCCAGATTCGGGGCTTCCAGAATGATGCCTTTTTGCAGATCCAGCGGCCCTGGAACGCCCGCACCGATTCCCACGATTTCATCGGGCGTCACGCCCGCTTCGGTCAGAGCCATCGTGATGGTTTCTGCCAGACGTTCAAGGCCCACTTGTTCGCCGGAGTTGCCTCGTGTCTTTCGCCGTTTTTTCCCCAGCACTTTGAGCTTATCGTCGAACACGACAGCCATCATTTTTGTGCCGCCCAGATCAAAGCCGACCCAGATTTTGCGTTTTGGTAGATCAGTACTCATTGTCAATCCAGTGCCTCGTATTCGCGACCGAAAGTAAACATGCGTCGCGATTTCTGTTAATCTTCTGCGATGAAGCATAGCAGTTGGCATGATTCGACTCCAATGGGCCGGACGATTCAACTGGATTCTGGAACAGGAATTATGAACCGCGACGAACTCAAATCACTTCAGACGCCGCTCAAACAGATGTATCAGACAAATCCTGAAGCTGCGATGGCTGAACTTCACGCTGTTGGGATGGTGAACTTTCCTGACCTGTGTTGCCGAGTGCCCATTCCTGCCAACGATCGCACCGACATCATTGCCGGGTTGCATCCAAAGGCTGGCGGCGACGGATCGGTCGCTTGTTCCGGCGACATGCTGTTGCAGGCTCTTGTCACCTGTGCTGGTACGACCATGGCTGCGGTCTCGACCGCCATGGGCCTGGAGATTCGAAGTGCTCGAATTGAAGCCCGTGGCCTCATGGATTTTCGAGGCACCTTGGGCGTTGATCGCACCGTTCCTGTCGGTCTGACAAGTATCGAACTTCAATTCCACATCGATTCCGAGGCGGCGGCGGAATCACTTGATAAACTGATCCAACTCACCGAACGCTACTGCGTTGTGTTGCAGACGCTGACGAAGTCGGTGGTTGTGAAATCGATTCGAGTTGCATAAAAATGATGCTGCAACCTGACACGCAGACCAGACGCATGCACAGGATCCTGAGTTTCCTTTTATGTCTATTGATCGTACGAGTCACAGTTGCGATTGTCATAAATTATCGTCACTACCTGCCGCCGGATTTTACGTCTGAATTTCTGCAGGATCGTGAGGCATATTTCTTTGGCAGTTATCAGTGGGCGTTTTACACGCACATTTTTTTTGGCCCGGTGACATTGCTGCTGGGAATCGTGCTCGTCAGCGACGGGTTTAGAATCAGATTCCCGAGTTGGCATCGCGGCCTTGGGCGAGTTCAGATCGGTTCGGTCTTGTGCTTCGTTGTTCCGAGTGGATTGTGGATGGCGTTCCGTACAGAATCCGGAGTGATCGCATCCGCTGGATTTGCGTCGCTTGCCATCGCTACGGGACTCTGTAGTGCTCTTGGATTCCGATCCGCCATTCGTCGCCGATTTGTGGATCATCGCCGGTGGATGTGGCGATGTTATCTGCTTCTGTGCTCTGCAGTTGTTCTTCGCATCATGGGAGGCCTTGTGACGGTGATGGAACTGAACACCGAATGGAGCTATCCGTTTGCAGCATGGGCCAGTTGGCTGCTGCCGCTGATGGTCTTCGAGATTAAGGAGCGTGCAACAAATTTGTAGGACGGGACTCCAGTCCCGTCCTGATCTGAATTGTCCTGACGGGTCTGGGGACCCGTCCTACGGAAGACCACCTTTCGCAGAATCCGATTCAGAACTCACCAATGGCTTCATCACCGGAAATTGTAAGTAAGGCTTTTAAGGCTGACCGATCGATATCGACGTTGATGGAACGCACGCTGCCGTCCGCCATTGCGGCTTGGACGCGTCCAGTGTGAGCAAGCTGGGAGTCTTCGGAGATTGCCAGAATTAAAGCTTCGTCGGCATCCTGCGGAGACATCCATGGGACAGCTCGATCCTGCGGAACTTCGACAATGATGAGGGTGTTCGAAGTGCCGTCGGTGATGTTTGAAATGTTCTTCGGAAAGTTGTCGTGAAAACAAAAGTTGCGACCACTCACGCACAGGTAGATCGTGTGGTTGGATGGCATGCGAGCTGAAGGGCAACGAAAGACGAAGAGCGATGTTTCTAAAGCCGCAGCGTTCGCGGGGTCGTTCCATGGTTTTGACAGATCGATCTGCTGGTAGAGTTCCTTTTGATCAAGATATGGCAACAGCAGCGTTCGCCAACTATGAAGTGGCCGTCCATTCACGTCCACTGTGTACTCTGGCGGGAACGAGCCGTATTCATCGTGATAGTTTCCCAGGGCCACATTGATTGTCTTTAAATTACTCCAACACTGTCCAATTCGCCCTCGGTGTATCAGAGGAAGAAACAACATCACAAGAACGCAACCGACCGCTGCGAGCAGAAACACTATGAGTATCGCCGCACCCCATCGTCTCGTTGGCAGCATCTTCGTGTCATGAGTTTCGGGGGTTGCAAATGGATTTTCGCTCATAGTTGTCTGTTTCTGCTTTCACGCATCCAACGAATCAAAACTCACCCACGACTTCATTGCCGGAAGTCGTGAGCAGAGCTCGCATCGTCGATCGGTCGAGATTCTCGCTGACAAACCTCACGCTACCATCCGCCAGTGCCGCCTGAAACCCACCGGTGTGAGCGAATTTAGCGCCTCGGCTGAGTTCCATGATCAATGCTTCATCCGCGTCCTGCGGAGACATCCATGGCACTGTTCGATCCTGCGGAACTTCGACAACAATTAGTGTGTTTGACACGCCATCTTTGATGTCTGTAAATCTCGTCCGTTCGTCATCACGAAAGCAAAAATCGGGGCCGCTGATTCCAAGGTAGATCGTGTGATTCTTTGGCATTTCAGTCGAACGACATTGAAAGACTGCAACAGTCGCCTCGAAAGCTGCGGCATTGGCAGGATCGTACCAAGGTTTGGAAAAATCGATCTGGCGATAGAGTTGCTCCTGCTCAAGATACGGCAACAGCAGCGTTCGCCAACTATGGAGCATCCGGCCATTTGAATCCACTGTATAAGCCGGAGGAAACGAACCGTATTCCTCATGGTAGTCGTGGAGTGCCAAGCCAATCTGTTTGAGATTATTCTTGCACTGTGTGCGTCGAGCAGCTTCGCGGGCTCTTCGCGGACTTGGGATGATCAGAGCTCCCAACACAACAATAATCGCTGCAATAAGAGACAGCTTCAGCAGTCTTGAGCCCCATCCTCGCAGGGGAGGCTGCGTGGCGTCATGAACTTCAGGGCTTGCAAAGAGATTGTCGTTCATGCCCCTGTCCTCCCGATCAATTTGCATGCAGTTTGGACGTCATTACGATCTTCATTTAAGCAGAACAGAATCTAAATGTGAGCAGCGAGGCGTTTGGAGCCTGATTGCCATTGACCGCGTTGTGCATGTTGCTTTCACATTTTTCTTTCTACGACTTTCTGTCTGTCCCCCGCGCTGGAAGATAGAAATCCGGAGGCAGTCATGGTTCATAGTTACCAGGCACGATGTCAGAAAGCACTCGCCGCCTATCAACGGCTTGCAGAACGAAAACTTGTGCGTCTCAGAGACTTTGAATTCCCTCAGCTTGTGGATTGTGACGAACAATGGCACATTCTGGAACTCTCGATTGTCGGTTCGCCGCAGTTTTCGGATTTCGTCGAAGTCGGACGCGAAAAAAAACGTCAAACTTCGTTCTGGACAGCATTGGAGCCTGTTGGACTCTTGAACTGTCGATCGCACCCGCGGACTAGGCTTTGTTGCTGCTTCGGCGGCGTTTTCTTATACCTCAGTCTGCGCGCCAACTTGCTGATGAGTTTTGCTTCTGAATTATGAATCGACTGAGAAACAAGGACGATCTTGTGCATTGGGAGTTCTTAATTTCACGTCACAATGCTACTGCTTGTCCCAACAACGATATTCGTATTGACTCGAAATCCACTCATGACATGAGTGACTGGCGAACGCAATAGAAGCAATTACACTTGCGATCATGCAGCGAGATTCGCACGTTCGACAAGTCGCACTATGGCGATTACCCAACGACGCCTTCTGATGGTCAGCATCTTTAACTAAGTGCGAAACCTGCAACTGATCCGCAGTGAGATCAAACACTTTGCCGAGAAAAGGTCTCAGATACACCGGCATCGATTCCGATGACGGCAGATCGCCCAGTCGCGTTAACTGTCCAACAATGGAAAGCAGCCTAAGCGGCACGATCGAATGAGATACTTCATGGCGACAACTGGTCTCGCGATGCTGCTGATAATAACTGCAATCGCCAGCCGTCCATTGCTGCCTGTTGATGAAACCAGATACCTGACTGTCGCTTGGGAAGCCCATGTCACCGGGGACCATCTTGTCTCGCACTTGAATACAGAAACGTACGCACATAAACCGCCGCTTCTGTTTTGGCTCATCAATGCGGTCTGGTCCGTCACTGGTATCAACGAGTATGCTGCCAGGCTTGTGGCACCACTGGCTGGCATTGCCTGCCTGTTGCTGACAGCCGTTATGGCTCGCCGACTTTGGCCAGAAGCAACCGCCCTGCACCGCTGCGCTCCGATGGTGCTGGCGTCGATCATACTCTGGATGATCTATAGCCCCATGACGATGTTTGACACGCTGTTGACCTGCCACGTCTTGCTTGCACTACTGGGCATACTGCGGGCGGAAGCAGGGCAAGTCAGGACGGGTTGGCTGATGGCCGGCGTTGCGATGGGATTCGGTATCCTCGCCAAAGGACCTGTCATACTTGTGCACGTGTTGCCGGCAGCTCTCTTCGCGCCGTGGTGGTCGTTGCGAGTGAGGACCATTTATCGGCTATGGTATGCTGGCTGCGTCGCTGCAATCTTTATTGCCGCCGCGATAGGACTTGCCTGGGCTCTTCCGTCTGCGGCAGCCGGAGGCAAAGCCTACAGCGACGAATTGCTCTACGGACAGACCGCTGGTCGTGTGTTGAATTCGTTTTCTCATCGTCATCCGTTCTGGTGGTATCTTCCGTTTCTGCCTCTTTGCCTGTTCCCGTGGATTTCAGTCGGCACAGTCTGGCGTGGCATTCGCGTCACAACGCTCGATTCATCAATGAAATTTCTGCTGTGCTGGGCGGGCGGGTCGTTGTTGATCCTTTCATTGATCAGCGGTAAACAGACGCACTATCTGCTGCCCGCGATTCCGGCGATGGCCTTAATTTTGACTCGCCTGTTAACAGCAATTGAAGGACCGATCCGAAGGCGGGAACTCATCGTCACAATTGCCGGGACTATTGCCATCGCAACATTACCGCTCATCGCAAATCATTGTTCATTACCATTCGATGCCTCGGTAAAAGGTATCATTGCAGACTGGTATGTGGTGCCTCTGATGGTGTGTGGATTGATGCTGATTTCATGGACATACCAACGAGTAGAATCGATGGTGTTTGCTGTAGGAACCTTTTCGATCCTGTTTGTGGTGATTTCGATTTTCTCTGGACGATCAACAATCTGGAAGGACTTTGATTTCCAGCAAATGGCGGATGCAGCCTCGCGTCACCAGGATAATGTTGCCTGGTATGGACTGTACGAAGGACAATTGAACTATCTTGGCGGTATTCAATACGTTCACGAAACGCGCGGTGTTGACGAACTATCGAGATGGCTGGCAGATCATCCTGACGGTATTTTGATCAAAGAACTTTCAGCCGCCAACGTCGATGCCATGCAGATCGCTGGGATTGACGCACCCAACAGTGCCACGGCGTCTCCTGCACAGCTTGAACAGATCACCCGAATCGCGCGAGAGGACTCAGGATTTCCCGGCCACGGATGGCAACCGACGATCTCCCATCTGTTCTGGATTCGCCCTCGTTTCCAACTGCGACCGTATGTCGTTGTTCGCTTTGAGAATCCGCCGAACTGAACATGTCGCTGCTAACCGCATTACTTGATACGGATAACAACAGCAGCGTTGATCAGACGACCGCGTACGGTTACTCCGGGAGTAAACAGTGAAACCTCAGGCAGATCGGAGTTGCGGTGCCGCGAGAGTTTTTGGCGACATTGCTGTCA
>JANOZG010000719.1:0-8438 GCA_031429275.1 Planctomycetota bacterium | reverse complement strand
CTCAAATCTCAAATCTCAAATCTCAAATCTCAAATCTCAAATCTCAAATCTCAAATCTAAAATCACAAATATCAAATATCAAATCTCAAATCTAGGTCGTCTACTTCAGATACATTTCTGCGTGCAGAGCACCGGATTCTTTCAGCATTTGAAAAATGGAACTTAGATCGCGTGGGCTGACTCCAAGTGCGTTCAGTGAGGTTGCAAGGTCGCCAACAGTCACATTCTGATCAATAACGTTAATCACGCTGGGTTGCTCGGTCACGTCCACTTGAGTGCGATCAACAACCGTGGATTCCCCCTGACTGAAAGGGGCTGGCTGTGACACCTGGGCATTTTCAACGGTACTAACAATCAGATTGCCGTGTGTAATCGCCACCTGAGACAGTTTCACATCGCTGCCAATCACGATCGTTCCGGTGCGTTCGTTGATCACAACGCGAGCAAACGAGCCGGGCGTGACCGTAAGTTCCTGACACTCAGCGACGAATCGAAATGAGTCGCCGACAGCGGAAGCTGGAAGTCGCACTGCAACAGTGGCCGGATCACGCACGACGGCCGAACCTGGAGCATAGAGATTAATGGCCTCCGCAATATGCATGGCTGTTAGATAGTGCGGCTGTCGAAGTAGCAGCTGAAAGACACCTCGATCAAAGACCGTGCATGGAACCTCTTCCTCAACTGTAGCCCCCATGGGAATCCGTCCGCTCGTCGGATGGTTCTTCGTGACGTTCGCTGCGTTACCTCCGAAATCTCCGCCGTTGAGCGATACCGGGCCGTTAGCGACAGCGTAAACGACACCATCGGGACCGTAGAGTTCTGTGGATACCAGATTACCGCCTGTTAGACTCTTCGCGTTATCGAAAGTGGAGACTGAAACATCGATGCGCTGTCCGTTTTTCGCATGTGCTGGCAAGATTGCGGTCACAAGTACGACTGACATGTTGTCGGTCTTTTCCTGAGAACGCTGAATGTTCTCACGCAGCAGTGGATCCGCGCGGTTGCCCATCTTCTGCAGCAGATTCAGAGCGAATTGTTTTGTGGTTTGACTGTTACCGCCCGTTCCAGCCAATCCGATCACCAGCCCCATGCCATTGAGCTGATTAGGATGCTCCCCAGCAACTTGTGTGACATCACGAATGCGAACCAAAGGCTCACCCGCAGTCGCAGCAGCAAATGGCCACGCACATGTCAGCGACAAACAGAATCTTACTATGGTTTTAAGCATGGAAGTTGATCCGGCGTGATTTTCGAATTCAGGCTCGACTCACAGAGCATTAGAATGGCCACACCTTATTGGCGGCCTTGCTGATCCAACCCTGGCGAACGAATCGCCGTGATGGTCCGTCACCTTCGTAAACGGTCCGCAAATCAGCCACGTACCGCGAATTAACTTTGTTGTCCGGCCCCAAATCAATTGCGCGAATCATGCCGGAAATCAGCAGAGTTCGTTGCTCGCCGGCAATCGTCAGAGTTCGTTTCCCAGCGAGCAGCATGTTTCCGTTTGGCAGGACATCGACGACTGAAACTGTAATCTGATCGTTGAATCCGCGTGAGTCCTTGTAGCTCGATTTACCTCCAAAATTCCTGCCGGAAGTATTGCTGAGATCCAAAGCCGCCGAAGAAGATTGTGTTGACAGTCCGCCACCAGAAGATGCTTCGAAATCTGACTTCAGGCTGTTACCACTTGATTTGCTCATCGATTTGTCTTCACTGTTGTCGACCTCCGACGATTCAGTGACAACGATGGTGACCAGGTCCCCTACATTACGAGCCCGCGAGTCCTCGCAGAGATACGCGCGCTGCGGACTTCTCCGCTTCCACAAAGAATCGGCTTTCACAGTTCCAATATAAGAACAAAAGACTGCAAGGGCCAAAGTGAAGATGTCACGTCTGCTTGTTCGTCTCATGATTACACTTTCGATGACTGGGTTCTTCGATGCGTACTAAGCGGTGAGCCGCATGACGCAAGTTGCAGGTGAACTGGAAAACAGCAAGAATTCCCGCAGCCAGCGATTTCGGCGGTTGAGGTACTTAACTTTTTCGAGCATGCCCTATCTGATCCTGACAATTGCCTGGCCTGGCCCCAGTACTTCGCCAACAATTTCTTTGCCGGAATCCCGGTTCTTTAGCCGGACGCGTTCGCCAAGCCGACCATCTTCGAGTGCTTCCACATTGCGAATCGAAGTTCTCAGTCGATGGGCGACTGCAATGACCTGAACACTCGAGCCTTTCTTGATCAGGGAGTCTGCATTCGATCGTGTTGCCAACTGAAGATCCCGCATTTGAACAATCGACCCGGCAACTACCGTGCCGCGAACATTGCGTCCATACACCTGCTCAGGCTTGAGTTCATCGACCTCAGTCGCCATAAACCGATTCTCAAACTGCACGCTGGATTCATTCAACGGCAATTCACGAGACAGCGAAATCCTCGCCACGGCCACGTGATGTCTGCGACGCACATCGAAAACAGCAGAACGCGTAGAACAGACTTCCTCGTTCTTTCGCAATTGGACCGACATGGTGACCTGTCCCAGCGAACGCCCAGACGGTGGTAACACCTTCAACGTTACGTCGTTCATTTCACGAAGATTCGGAGGCAAGGATTGAACGAATCCGCTTTGCAGCGATACTTTCAAGTCCGCTGGCGCAACGTTCATGAATTCTGTCAAAATGGCCAGAGCCTGTTGTTCAACCTGAGTATCTGACAGTTGCTGTTTGGGTTCGAACGCGACGACAGTCTGATCGGCCCCAGAAATCTTCAGGTCGTTCATTGGAAAGCCAGCCAGGACAAGGCGAGTTGTCAATGCGCGACGCGACACCATTTCAGACGGCAAAGTCAGATCCAGTAATTTGACTTCAGCGTTTTCGACTGCACTTCTCAGAATCGGATTGCTGCAGGAGACAGTAGCGATTGAGCTCACTAAGACCTGACTACCATGAACTGCAGCCGCATCCTTCATTTGAATGCGAATGTCATCCGCGCTGACATCGGAAAAGTACGCATCAGAGACAAAGCAAATACACGCGGCGGCGATTGCACAGCTCTTATGAATGAACGATTTCGATTTCATTTGTTACCTAACGATGTCGGTAGATGTTTGAAGCATTTGATCGCCGGCTTTGATCGCTCGGGAATTAATCTCATAAGCTCGCTGTGCCTGAATCAATGAAATGAGTTCTGTCACCACTTCGACGTTTGAACCTTCCAGGAAGCCCTGATTCAACTGGCCAAATCCCGTAGACCCCGGACTGCCAAGGTTTGCTGCACCTGAGGCCAGCGTGGCTGCGTAGAGGTTGTTGCCTTCACTCGACAATCCGGCCGGATTCAGGAACGTCGCGACCTGAATCTGTCCGACCGTCTGACGTTCCTCAGCCGATCCCGTTGTGCCGACTTGCACTGTGCCATCTTTTCCAATTGTTATCGAATTGCTGTCGCTGCCCCCAGAGATTGTGATTCCTGGCAGCACAACATATCCATCAGGGGTAGTTAAGCGTCCCGCGCTGTCGAGTTTGAAGCTGCCAGCTCGCGTGTATCGTGTTTCTCCGTTGGTCACCTGCACCGGAAAAAAGCCATCACCTTCGATCAAAACATCCAGCGGATTTCCGGTTTGCTCTGCCGTGCCGTTAATAAAACTTTTGCTGGTCGCGACAACTCGCACACCATTACCGATCTGCAAACCAGTGGGCGATGTCTGAACACTGCTCACAGAACTTCCAGGCGTTCGCTGATTGGTGTAATAAAGATCTGCAAAATCAACGCGGCTGCGTTTGAAACCCGTTGTGTTGATGTTCGCCAGATTGTTGGCCGTGTTGTCGATCATCATTTCCTGCGCCTTCATACCTGTGGCGCTGGTGTAGAGAGCTCGTAGCATTTTGTTCCTCCTGTGCTGGTGTTTCTTCTCATTCAGAAATCTCACAGCCCCATTTCGATTCGCTTTTTGAGCGAATCTGAAATGGCCGTCAATGCCCTTTGAGCGGCATCGTGGTGACGCGAGATTTCAATCATGTTGACAAGCTGACTAACCGACGACGTGTTGGCCATTTCCAGACTTCCCTGCATGACTTCCGCTGCTGTGCCGGTAGTGACCGCGCCCTGTGGTGCAGAAAAAAGTGACGAGCCTTCCGGTTGCAGGACGTTCTTGTCTGCGAAATCAACCAGTTCAAGCTGACCAACTCGCTGCTCATTGACGTAAACACTGCCGTCGCCTGTGATTTCAACCTGCGATGAACTGGCACCCTGGGGAAGTGTCAGTGGGCCGTTCGTACCCTTAACAGGCAGACCATCGATGTTGACGATCGTTCCCTGCGGATCCGCATGAAACGCTCCGCTTCGCGTATAGAGCGGACCGTTCGGGCCTTGTATCACAAAAAAACCATCCCCTTTGAGAGCTGCGTGCAGCTTCACGTCTGTTTGTTCTAAATGCCCCTGGGTGAAATCAATCTTCGTGTTCCCAGCCTGAGCGCCCAGCAGTCGTGACGAGGCAACTCCGTCGGTTTGAATTTGCAGGGGGGCGATGACAGAATCAAAACTCGCCTGAGAGAGAACGCGGCGGCGATAACCTGGCGTTTGAAGATTGGCAAGGTTCTCAGCCACAACTTCCTGACGTCGATCTGTCACATCCAGTGCCGTTGCAGCACTATAAAGTCCTGGAATCATTGCATCCTCGTCCTTGAATCAGCAATCCAATGCCCTGCGCATCCTGTCGCGCAGCCAGCCCCATGGATTGAGCCGGAGCAAGTTTCGCGCCCGACTGGGTAGGGACTAGTTAGATTGTTCCAATCAGGTGGATTATGCCGGGTATTCGGATTTTGCGACGTCCGTGTTTTCGCCACGTCCAATGAAAAAGCACTATTCAGGCCAGAAAACATTTCCGGTGAGAGAAAAATTTTCCCCTCCATTCGTTTGGAGAAGAATACAAGCAAACTGGTATTTGGTTCAGATTCTTCCGGATATAGCGGTGCGTCCGCCGTTTTTTGGGAAGCTGATTTGGCGAGACGTTTTGCCGCTTCCGTTGAGCGACATACCCAGACAGCGGTAATTGCGAAGGATGGGAAAGCCTGATGAATCCAGCACATCGTAAGAACAGGAACAAAACGCCACGCAGAATCATGAGTTCGCGAGACGGATTCACGCTGATTGAGCTTCTTGTCGTCATTTCGATTATTGCAACGCTCATGGCCCTGATTCTTCCAGCAGTGCAGCAGGCCCGAGAGGCGGCTCGCAAGACGCAATGTCTGAACAATCTTAAGAACGTTTCGCTGGCCGTGCTGTCAAATGCGACGAACCACCGCGACCAGATTGCAGCCTACGGCAAGTACATTCCGATTCCTCCGCCCGGCGTTTCAAATCCAACCCCACATCAGATCGAATGCGCACCGTTGGGTGGCGTCAACTGGGTTGTCACGTGTCTGGCAGAATTGGATCGTCGTGATCTGTATGATCGCTGGGACTTCCAGGCGTCTGGGACTGGTGGGACAAATGCCTCACTTGGCCAGACGAATATCAGCGTCCTGACATGCCCGAATGATGAGTCCGCGTATCAGGTTGGTGGCGGGCTCAGCTACGTAATCAATAGTGGTTTTGCAAGAATGGATAATCTGGATGAGTACCTTGCGCGTATCCGCGCGGGACTAAATCCTTTCGAATCTCAGATGCATCACTATGTCAACGTGCCTGCTGACTGGAATGGAAATAGTGTCTCTCCCGGTGGAGGTGATGCGCCACACGTGGATGCCATCGACGAAGCAATTAATAAAGACTCTGGCGTCTCATGGATTCAGGTAGGTTCTCAAAACTTCAGTCACTCCATGAGTTCAATGTACGATGGCGTCAGCAACACATTGCTCCTTGCGGAGAATACCAACGCGGGAGTCTCCGGGACGTGGTCGAATCCAGCTCCGCAGAATTGTACGTTTGTGTATCCCATTGACGCTGCTGCAGTGAATCAGGCAAACTTCTCGGATCCGCCTGTTCCAGCCGGCCTGAACGGATTGCCGAATGCGATGCGAAGTGCCGGTGAAGGGACGCCGTTTCCTTCGTCCAATCATCCAGGCATTTGTTGCGTAGCGTTCTGTGATGGGTCTGTCAAAACTCTGTCTAACGATCTGGATCGTCAGGTTTATTTGAGACTTTTGACACCCGGTGGTGCCAAGGGGCGATTTTCAGGGTTCGTGCCTCAGGCGGTTTCATCGGATAACGATTTCTGAATCGGAGCATGCTTGACAAAGCGTCCGTTTCAAAACTTGAGAGTGACACGAATTCAAGAAATTCAGTTTGGCTAGATCATGGAAATTCAGACCGTGACCGTATTCTGCTTCCGATTCGCAGGTTAATTTGTACACTTCCGCACGAAAACCACCGAATTCGGTGGGAATTCTGAAGCGAATCCACGTTCCGCTCGAACGTGGCCGTGTCAGCAAATTATGATGTCGTCCACCGAAAACATCGACGAACGAAATTGCACCGAAAGTAGTGAACCATGGGAAAGCCAACTGGCTTCAAGGAATACAAGCGACAAATTCCCGCAGACCGCGATCCTTTGCTGCGCATTCTGGACTGGAATGAATTCCACGAACACATGTCCGAGCCTGAACTGAAAACTCAGGGCGCTCGATGTATGGACTGTGGAGTTCCGTTCTGCCACACCGGCGATCTGATGGCCAACATGGCCTCGGGCTGTCCGGTGAATAACCTGATTCCGGAGTGGAACGATCTGGTCTACCAGGGACGCTGGCGTGATGCTTTGGATCGCCTGCACAAGACAAACAACTTTCCGGAATTCACAGGTCGCGTCTGTCCCGCCCCGTGCGAAGGTTCATGTTGCTTGAGTGTCATCGAGCCTGCGGTCACGATTAAGAATATCGAATGCGCGATCATTGACCATGCCTTTGAAATGGGCTGGGTGATTCCAGAACCGCCACAGGTTCGAACGGGGAAAAAGGTCGCTGTTGTGGGGTCCGGTCCTGCGGGACTTGCCGCTGCCGCTCAGTTGAACAAAGCCGGACACTGGGTGACTGTCTATGAGCGCGACTCGCGCGTCGGCGGGTTGCTGATGTACGGCATTCCAAACATGAAGCTCGATAAACACGAAGTTGTTGATCGCCGCGTTCGCATCATGGAACAGGAAGGTATCACGTTCTTCACCGATACCGCAATCGGCACGGATATTCCTGCGTCTCAACTGATGGAAGATTTTGATGCTGTCGTTTTGGCGACAGGCTCAACTCGGCCACGTGACTTGCCGATTCCTGGCCGCCAATTGAATGGAGTTCACTATGCGATGGACTTCCTGCGTCCTAATACTCGTAGTCTTCTCGACAGCAAACTTGAAGACGGCAAGTACATTTCCGCAAGGAATAAACACGTCGTCGTGATTGGTGGTGGTGACACAGGTAACGACTGTCTCGGGACTTCGGTTCGACACGGTTGCAAGTCGATTGTCAACTTTGAAATTGTTGAACGACCACCGCTGCAGCGATCATCCAATAATCCGTGGCCTCAATGGCCGCGGGTGTTTCGAGTGGACTACGGTCACGAAGAAGCTGCCGCAAAATTCGGCGATGATCCTCGTGCTTTCTGTATTCAGACAGCGGAATTTGTGGATGACGGCCATGGCAACGTAAAAGCGGTGAAGACCATTGAGGTCGATTGGCAGGTCATGACCGAAGGAGGCCCTCCGTTCGTCCCGATTCCGGGCACAGAAAAAGAATACCCGGCTGACCTTGTCTTCCTTGCGCTCGGCTTCCTTGGCCCGGAACATCCAGTTGCCGACCAGCTTGGTGTGAAGATCAAAGAAGGTCGCGGCGGCATGAGTTGGTATGATGCGGAGCACGAGAGATACACGACAGACAACAAAAAGGTGTTCGTCGCCGGTGACTGCCGTCGAGGCCAAAGTCTTGTTGTCTGGGCCATCAACGAAGGCCGCGGCGTGGCTCGCGAAGTCGATCGCTTTCTGATGGGTGCGACTGATTTACCATAAAGCCGAGTGCTGCTCAGAGGTAGATCATTCTCTGCCACGAGATTTGGTGCCGTCCACGAATCAGATCGAATGAGATCGAATGACTACTCGTTGATGAATGCAGATTCAGACTCAACGGGCACAACCGAGATTTCGTTCGCGGTCATTCCGTCCATTGTCATCAAATCGTCAACCTGCAGAAGTTCTGCGAGATCAACAGTCGCCATCCATGCATCGTTCAATGACTGCAGATAACTTGTAACGACTGTTGCGAGTGTCTGTTGAGCAACGACGACCTGTGCGAAGTCAATCGATTCACCATCGATCAGGAATCGATCATAAACACCGCGATAGACTCGAACCTGGTCAGGCAGTAATTCGGTGCGATAGCTTTCTGAAATTGTGCGACTCGAATCAAAGCGGCTGTATGTTTCGGCAAGGCTGGACATCAGAGTGTTGTTTTTATCATTCAGA
>JANOZG010000718.1:0-6040 GCA_031429275.1 Planctomycetota bacterium | reverse complement strand
CATGCATGCAGCATCTGGGTTTGCGGTCCATCCGTTTTTGACATTCCTGACAACCGAGACTCAGGCCAAGGGAGGCCGCAATCGGTCTCTGGTGCAGAGCTGAAGACTCCCAGTCAACTGATGTGTACGACAGATTCGTTGCTGGCAACGGAAATACGATCGGGCAACATTCGGGCGATTGTCACGACGCGAATCATCATTGTCGATGAATTCAATCCCATCTTCATATTGATGCGGGCTCGGTGCTTTTCGACAGTCTTTTCACTGATGCCGGTTACGATCGAAATTGCTTTGTTTGTCCGCCCTTCGTAAACCAGATCCAGAATCTCTCGTTCCCGGTTTGACAGGACTTCCAGCTTCCGTTGCGCCTTATTGATTTCATCAAGCAAAAGGTCAATCGCACTGAGCGTAGACTGGACGTGAAATCGAATCAGCCAGCCAACCACTTCGCTGGCTGGATTGTCCGTAATGTCACGCCACACGCATGTGACCGTTGCATGGACTATGATTCCATCATTTCGCACGATTCGAATTCGATGAGGAATCTCAAGCCGGTGCTGTCGGACTTCCGCAAAAAACTCCTCCGCATTCAGGTTAGTCTTGCGAAGCGCATCTGCAAATTGTTGATCCTGAAACCCAGGAGAAGGATTTGGGGCAGCGCTCAGTTGCCATAAATCGCGAAACGGTTTCGAGCAGCATTTCGACTGCGAGGCCTCAGCTGGCACGAAACACCATGCGGAATTATCGCTTTCGCAGATCGCCTGCACGAACGCTGAACTGATGAGTGGATGGGAGCTGGATTCGGCCATTGATGCACGACGGATCTTTCAAATCATCAACCTTCTGTCGCGAGAAACACAGAATCAAGCGATAGCAGATAGGGATCAAATGCACAGATCGCCGATTTGGGTCTTCAATTCAACGGGAAATTCACCATTTTTGACGAATGAGTAGGGTATGTCCCTATCGGGCTACTGATTCTAAACCCTTTGGTAAACGCCGTTTCGGGACCACCAACGATTTTCGAGTAGTCATCTGTCTGTCGTGCCTTTTCTGGTGCCGAAACTCACGATCCTGCTCGGCGTCCGTGGAAAGAGCTGGAATCTCCGCGAAATGCAATCCCTGCCTTTCCCTGCAGCTTGCCTATTTGTCGCACTCGGCGTTTTCCTTCGCCCATACTTGCCGCTGCGCTTGAGACCTGTGGTCGAACCCGGCACACTTCCTTCAGATTGCATCGTAGAATCAACTCACACTGTCACGTGGTAACAGTTTCAAAATGACCTCAACAACTACAGTCGAAGCTACACCGAACCAATTGCCTCACAAGTTGACCATTCCTGAACACGTAATCATCCTGGCAGCTACGGCGTTGATTTGTGCTGCGATCCTTCAGGCGGAACCTCTACAGAGTGCCAACGACCGATCTCGATGGGCGACCGTCTGGTCCCTGGTCGAGCGTGGTTCGTTCCAAATTGACGAGATCGACTATTACGCCCGATGGTCGACAATCGACAAAGTGCGATACCGTACCAGCGAATCGGAACCGTGGCACTTCTATTCATCCAAGCCACCATTGCTTTCCGTCATTGTGGCCGGATTGTACTCAGTTGAACGATGGACACTGGGATATGGTTTGTTCAATCACACTGCGCTGGTTACGCGTTTGTTGTTACTGATTGTGAACTCACTGCCGTTTTGGATCGCGTTGAGATCTCTGTGTCGCTGCTTGATCCTGCTGAATGCGGCTTTGCCGGTACGGCTGTTTATCCTCGCTGCTGCTGGCTTCGGTTCGATGTTGAACCCCTATTTAACGACGCTCAACAATCACACTCCAGCGGCCGTTGCAGCGATGCTTGCCATCTCAGCAGCCGTGGAAATCTTAGTCAGCCGAAATCGCGCGAGGTCCAGTACAAATGGATTCTCCCAGCACGGTCTGTCATTCGCAGCACTTGGATTTTTTGCTGCTTTGACGTGTTGCTTTGAACTTCCCGCCGCGTTGTTGGGACTTTTATCATTCGGCCTGGCTGTACTGACGAATCTACGGCAGACTCTGAAGTGGTACATCCCAGCGGCCGCCATTCCGCTTGTTGCGTTTTTCATTACGAACTGGATGGCCACCGGCGGAGTGAAACCGTTTTATGCCACATATGGGACTGAAACGTACCGATATGTTCATAACGGAATCCCCAGCTACTGGATGAACCCACGCGATCTGGATGCCAACCAGGAATCGCCGGTCGTCTATCTTTTTCATTGCGTGCTGGGGCATCACGGATTACTGTCCCTGACCCCGGTGCTCTGTCTGTCCTTCGTCGGCTGCTGCATGACACTCGGGCGCAATTCTGAAACATCACGAAAAGCCATCATTCTCTCTGGGGCTGCACTCACGTTGATCACACTTGGGTTTTATCTAACGCGCACTGAGAACTACAATTATGGCGGCAATTCAGTCGGACTGCGATGGATGCTTTGGCTGTCACCGTTCTGGTGGATTGCAATGGTGCCGGTCTTAGATAAGTTGTCTCGTCGCAGCTTTCAGATTCTCGCATTGACACTACTTTTGATTTCAATGGTATCCGTCGGCTGGTCGTTGAACCGACCATGGAAGCCTTCGTGGCTGTTCGAACAAATGCAGTCCGCCGGATGGATCAACTATCGAACTCCCGTGAAGCCATTTGATCCACCACGAACTTCGGTGTTTGCGATGATGCCGGACAGGGAAGGAACGTCGGCAACATGGAGAAACGGCAACGGAGAACGTTTAATCGTCACCGCTATGGCGAATTCTGCTCCCGCCGCAGGCCAACAGAATTCAAACCCAAACGGTCCCGCAATTCGGGTTGAATTGGAATCTGGTGGAAGGAAAACCGTGATCCAGAATGTTGTAAGTGAATCGCTGACTTCACCACAATCGCCAGCGCAGAAGCTGGACGCGCCAGAATTCAATTTGGCAAAGGCTGTGGACATGTTTGCCGTTGAAATACTTGCCAATCAATTGCCTCAGAAAACGTCGGCTCGTCGCTTGCCGGCCCCGGCTGGTTCATGGAGC
The DNA here is from genome assembly GCA_031429275.1 of Planctomycetota bacterium. Lineage (GTDB taxonomy): Bacteria > Planctomycetota > Planctomycetia > Planctomycetales > Planctomycetaceae > SXXK01. The sequence goes on along the minus strand of JANOZG010000718.1, from coordinate 2,991 downwards.
GGCTTCAATGCGGCTGGCACAAAATGGGTCCAGTCGATATCTGATCCAACAAAGGCATGGCAGGTCGAACGTGGTGCCGCGCGTGTCCTTGTCGATGATCCATTCTGGGGCAAGTGCTGGCATCGTTGCGATGTGATGTATTGCGATCAACTGCCGTTTGGAGTCCTTGAATGGAAAACAACGGTCATGTCGGAGACCAATGGCGAAGTGCTGTCTACAGAGACCTGGGTTGCTGAGCAGAGATGATCTGGCAGATTGCTTTCAAGTAGGACGGGACTCCAGTCCCTTCAGGTTGCGACGTTATGGGTCTGGACGGGTCTGGAGACCCATCCTACGGGAGTATCCGGAAGCACTTGTCTTCTTCAACGCAACCCGGATCAGAGACCGATCTCCAATGGACGAAAATTTTCCGCCACATCGGTCAGTTCTGTCAGTCTTGCAATGACGTCGTCGCGGCATATTGAGTCGTCGCCCGAATCTAAACGACGTCGAAGCCAGGTGACGGGACTGAGAAGGACCGTCGATGCATCGAAGGCCTGCAACAGACGGCGTTCGTTGCCATTGAAAGGACGCATCGTTTGAAATTCATTGACGGCCATTTCAATTCTGGCGTTGTCAGCACCGTACCAACTGCGCAAAAGTCGAGTGATATCTAACGCCACATGATCCGTCGCTGTCGCGCTAAGGTCAATCAATCCTGTGACAGCGAAGTCTGTAAAGAGAACGTGAGCTCGCCACACATCGCGGAGCACGGGCTGCAGTCGGAAATCCATACCAGCGAGGGGTTTCAGCAAATGTCGCAGGCAGGGAAGCCACGTATGAAGTACGTTGAACATTCGGATTGCAAGCAGGCGAAAACGCTCGTCTGGGTCGTTACTGAGACTTGACTTCAGGGCAACCAGCAAATCCCGATGAAGTTCATTCACAATACCTAGCCGCCGCCGAGATGCCGCAGAGAAATTCGTCTGCTTTTGAAACCATATGCTCGAACCAATCGCCTCCACAGATTCCGCTGCGAACCGATGAAATTCGTCCACGGCCCGTAACGCTGCAGTCAAATGAGTGGATGTCAATTCATGCCCTGTTCGAGAAACGCCAGACTTCCACGGTTCCATCTGCCAGTAGGCCTGATCGACCATCAGCCATGGCGTGGCAGGAAACACATTCGCAGGATTCGCCAGTATCGGGACAGCGATCGTTGCGCATCCGCGTCGCGACATCTCACGCAGCAAATGTTGAAGTTCAATCATTCGTTCCGGTGGTATCGCGCTCGCTCTGGGAGTTCGCCGAATTGCCAACTCGCGTCCATCATCCGTCGTTGCGCAAAACACTGCCGCGCCGCTGAAGCCACCACTGACGACTTCCGCATCGCAAATCGACACGTCGAATGCGCGCTGAACAATCAGTGGAATTGTGGGTTCCTGAAGCAGCATCAGACTACGATTGCTCCTCAACACCAACCAGCGTGGAAGGTTCAACCGCAGGTTCCGCAGGAAGCAGCGAGTATTGATTCAACCGTTTCAAAACTTCCGTCATTTGATCCTCTGCTCGCTCTCCAGATAACACGGGGGCAAATACTTCGGTGCTGCCCCCGCGAACGGCAGCTACCGGAACGCCATTCATAAAGGCGACACGATTGCTGGCTGTGCGAGGAACACGATCGTGTTTTGTTAGCACACCAACAAGGTTGAGCGGATCAGCAGCATTGATGACGACTATTTCCTGCAGCGGAGTTTGCTGAATCTCGTCACGAATCTGCCGCAGTTTCTGCACGGTATCTGTCAGGGCGAACTGTTCGCCCGCGACGCCTGTAATGAAACGGCCGCCTCGAATTTCACCGCGTGCTTCCAGTCGTCGAAACACCTGCAGCAGCTCAAACCACGCAGGTGCTCCGTCTTCGTTCTGTAACAAATCACGGAACACAATGCCCCAGCGACGAAGCAATTGCCACGCCCATTCCGTGTTGATTTCACTTGAAGCCATCGCAGGCGAAACCGACTCGCTTGCATCGGCAACAGTCTCTCGCCGAGCGATCGACCAGCGACCGACGGGAGAGCGCATGATTCGAATTCGTTCCGCACGGCCGCGATTGTTTCGACGCGACGAGGTTGGCTTTTCTGCCACCAAGCTTCGCAGCCCTGAAAACCCATCCGCTGTAATCAAACCCCGCGCCACTAATTCACCCAGTGCATCGTCGAGATGATCGTTTAGCATTCGTGTCTCAGCCTGCAGATCCGTTCCAAACATCGCGCCACGGGCTGTGAGGATTTCCAAGAGCTGCATGGCAGGACTGCTGAGTCCTACGAACTCTGGATTTGGCGCACGATCCGCCAGCCATCGCAGATCTTCGCGCAGATAAAGCGACATCGGCGCGATTCGTGTGAGGCTGGCCATCGGACGTGACTTCTCAGGGTTTCGCGGTGGCGGAAATAATCTCATCCAGCCGACTTCACCGGTCAGACACAATTCATCCAGCCATTCTGTTCGGTAACTGGCAATTCGCAGCGGCAAAATGTCGCGTTCCCATGCCACCGATGGAATATCAAGCGCCTGCAGCTGCCCGATCGCTTCGAACAAACCGTTCATTCCTTCACGACGATGCGACTCCATAATTCCGTGGTGACGAAACAGGAATCGCATGAAGACATCGACCGAGACCGGCTCAATCTGTTTCCGTAGACCGTCCATTGTCAGGCGATGAATGCGTGCCAGCAGGCGTCGATGACACCATTCGATCGACGGTCTTTCGGGATTTGTGAAGCGCCCACGCAGCACAACACCATCGCCTTCCAACGATTCCAGAGCCGCGTCGGCCTGACTGATGGTAATCCCGATCCGTCGCGCTGCTTCCTCGGTCGTCACCGGGCCGCAGATTTCCAGTAGACCGCGAACCATCGCCACGCGCGCTTCGGTGTTTTCCCAATCGGACTTCACACCCAACGGGACATCAACCGCGGGTTCCAGCACTGCATCAGGAAACGCTGCGATCAC
>JANOZG010000717.1:0-4039 GCA_031429275.1 Planctomycetota bacterium | reverse complement strand
TCGGTCAGCTTGAATCGACAGTATTGCCAAGGCAGGTTGCAAAAAGCGATCCTCGCGAGTCTGGTCTTAGATGAAACGCTGGTATTCGCCGCTGTTTGTGAATCGGTGGCCAGCAGTGGAAAACGTTCAAAAATCTTCTGTTCATCCCCGCTATTGTGAAAAATCTGCAATGTCATTGGCAAGAGCCCCCCTTGTCTGCGTATGCTTCTGGTACGTCGCTGAGCCTTCAAGCTGATGGATCGGCAACCTTATGTTTACTTTGGATAGGCTCGGAAACGGCAGGTGACTGCGATGTCCAGTTCTGTTCTGGAACGTCCTACATTGGTGTTGAATCGCAACTGGCAACCAATTGCAGTTTCGACAGTGGCACGTTCATTGATCAAAGTGTGGAACGAATCCGCTCGGATTGTCGATCCCTCCAACTTCCAGATTTACGGTTGGGAAGATTGGTCCATGATTCGCCCGGCTGAAGGCGATCCTGTCATTCGCACGCAGTGGCTGACACTTAAGGTCCCGGAAGTCATCACGCTGACTCGGTACGACCGACTTCCTGTAAAGATTGTCGCATTCAGTCGTCGCAACGTGTTCAAACGTGATCACTTTATGTGTCAGTACTGTGGATGCAAACCCGGCAGTGAAGAACTCACGATCGACCATGTGATGCCACGATCGAGGGGTGGACTCTCCAGTTGGGCAAACTGTGTTCTGGCGTGCATTGATTGCAACACACGCAAAGCCAATCGAACACCCGAACAGGCAGGTATGCCGCTGCGTGCTACTCCGATTCGACCACATTGGAACCCTCTTTATGCACCTCACGGGGTTCGAATTGAAAGCTGGTCGAAATTTGTGAGCGAAGCGTATTGGAATGTGGAGCTTGAAGAAGTTTAAGTCTGCAGTTACTCGCTCCATCGAGTTACTCTTCACTCGGCCAGAAATGAGTCGATTGGGTTGTTTGACCGTGAAAGTGTGGGTTGAGTTGTATTTCCACGACGGACTTCCATTCCATCGATCTCCACTTCTTCCTGCACGCCAGCAGTTCGTCGCACCTCCAAAATAAACAGTGACAATCCACGGCCAATAACCCCTCAAAAAGATGGAACTGTGACCTGAGGAATCGCGTCCTAAAAAAAGTGAAACGCCCCTGCCGGCTGAATTCAGAGGATTTGAGGATTTCTAGGCCGCTCACAACCGGATGTTATTGCCTGGAGTGCGTATTAACAGACAGCAGCCCGCTCTCGCTGCACATCTAATTCGCATCGAGAACTATCCCGGCAGATACTGACGGACTCGCGGAGGGAACGATTGTGTATTAGACTTCAACCCACGCAAATGTCGGCATGGATTTGCGCTGACGTTTGAAGACATCCCCGAACCTTGAAACAAGCTGATTCTCAACGCTATGTCACTTCCAACTTGCCCATCCTGTGGTCAGTCAGTACTTGAAGATGATGCTCTCGACTGCCCGTTTTGCGGCGCGGCGATGGACGGGTCTCGCGGCGCCAAGAACGTGCCGAAACCCACAGCCGGACCGCCGAAGCATCGTCCCGGTGCCAAACCGGTGGCACCATCGCCTGCAGTTCCCGGGGCACCAGCAAAACCAGTTGCGCCAGCTCGACCGGTAGGGGGCATATCCAGTGCAAAAACAAAAGTTGATGAAGACGACCCGTTTGGAATCGGCAACACTTCAGCAACTCAAACGGCAGTTCAGGCCACGGCGAAGCCCGACAAGACACGTCTTCACAAAGTCACGTGTCCGATGTGCGAACAGGCTGGCTTTGTGCCAAAGTCTGCTGTCGGAAAGTCTGTCCGATGTGCTAATGAAAAATGCATGGTGCCGATTTTTAAAGCAACGGAATCGGGCGAAAAAACTGCGGAACGCAAACCGACTCGATTATCAGACGAAGCTGCAGCGGCAAAGAAAGCCGCTGAAAAATCAGCTCCGACCAAACGAAACCCGCTTGTGATTTATGCTATCGTTGGTGGCGTGTTGCTGGCACTCACGGCCGGGCTGCTGACTCTGCTTAACAGAAAAGCCGACGAATCGAGCCTCAATACTCCGGCACCGTACGTGCCCGGCGATGACCACGAAACGGAAGACCAAATGGATCTGCGGCTTGCCGCGGAAGCGGAAGCGGCTGCGAAGGCATTAGCCGCGATGCCTAATCCCAAAGCCGAAGTCAACGCCATCGTCAAGCAAATGATCGCGCTTGCTCGACAACCAAATCTCCGAGACAAATCCTGGGCTCGGCGAATGACAGGGGATCTCTACCTGCAAATCGGCGACTCCGCGCTTGCCGCGCAGGAACTCAAGCAGCTTGTCACTGTTGACCGCACGAAAGCTTTTTATCGAATAGAACCGCATATCACGCAGTATTGGAAACATCTGGCGGCAAATGAAAAGGATGAGGCGCAGTCCAGGTTGGATCTGGCATTGGCGGAACAACGTGGCATTCCGAACATTGGTCGTGCAGGGACAGAAGCAGCTCTTTCGCTGGCGTCGGCGCTTGTGGTTCAGGGAAAAGTCGCAGAAGCAAAGGCTCTGGTAGCATCGCGGCGACTGGATACAACAATCACCGCCAATCGCGACACGATGGCCAGTGTGGCGTTGTTCTGGATAGAAGACAATAGCCGTGAAAAGGCGATACCCGTTCCATCGGCGACCGATGTGATGCTCTGGTCCGATCCTCTAAACACAGCAGTGGCCTGCAATCTGGCTTTGCATCAGCGCTGGACCGAGGCGATTGCATGGAGTGTGACCGGTGATAATCCGGGTGTGGTTTCTGAGTCACTGACGGAAATTGCAACGATCGCTGGTGTCTCCAAAGCGCCGCCGGCGATTCTGGAGCAAATAGCAAAGGCGATCCCCGCTGCCCAGACTGTCGCTGCTGTTCGAGTTGAAGCGGCTCTTGCAGGTGCGACGAAGAACAAGACCCGATTGGACGCAGCGATTGCGGGGATGTCGCAACTTTCTGCACCTGTGGCTCTGAAAACTCCAACGACTCACGAGATCACCGGCAAATACGAATCTGAACGAAGTACTGAACTTTTGCGTGCAACGGCTGTTGCCGAAGTTGTGCGTGCCGCTTTGCTATGTGGCGAACCCGAAAAAGCGAAGTCGGCAATGGTGCAATTGCGGGCAGAACTTGACTCCGCAGCACCGCCAACACGCGAAATTCGAGCGTTGGCTCTGGAAGTTTCCAACAAAGAGGATGCAGCACGGCAGAGGATTGCGACGGATCTTCGCACAAGCAACACCAGCCAAATCGATAAAGCATTTAAGGAATATCGTCGCCACCTGGTCAGTGAAGGAAATCAATTAGGCTTGTATGTGATCGCTGAAAATCGGCGCTTGCTGGCCATTCAATTGTTGTCAAGAATTATTCGTGCGGGCGGTGCAGAAATTGTGCAGTCAGCATTGCGGGATGAGGCCACTGGTTGGTCAAGCGAGATCATGCTGGACAATTTGACCGGCCTGCTCGCGGCTGCATCATTGCAGTCCGAACAATCACTACCTGAGGTGATGCAGCCGAATCCACAACTTGCCATGGACGGTATCCAAGCAGGGCACGGCTCGCTGGTTGCCCGAATTGCGCCGATTCTGGCTTTCGCCTGGGCAACACGTGACAAGCAACTGGGGGCGGGTCTTAAGGCACTTGAAAGCGGGAGTGGCACCCTGCTTCCGGGTTTGCGACAAGGGTACGTTAACGAACTTGTCGCGGACGTGGCACGTACGACAGAAGATCCCGGATATCTGCTGACTGCAATCGGAGCGATGCAGAACGGCGTGTGGCGAGAAGACGCCTACTTGATTGCCGGCCGTAGTTTCGCCAAACGAAACATGGAGGCCGCAGTGAAGAAATGGACCGCCGAACAACGCATGCCGGCACTTGAACAAATCACGCTGATGTACGGGATGGCTCAAGTGATCGCAGAACATGTCGTACGTGCCACGTCCGCGACAAGTTCGTTAACGTACCCTTGTCGCAAACCCGGAAGCAGGGTGCCACTCCCGCTTTCAAGTGCCTTAAGACCCGCC
>JANOZG010000716.1:0-5803 GCA_031429275.1 Planctomycetota bacterium | reverse complement strand
GATTCGAACATCGCTTCGACTTCCTCGGTACGCCAAGGTTACGATCGGCTCACTGACAGAATGTAACGCCGCTTTACGCTTTGATCGTCCGGAAGCGGAGATCACCATTGGGGAACGTTGTTTTCTCGGAAACTCTACTATCGTGTCGGCCGGTCGTGTATCCATCGGCGACGACGTAATGCTTTCTTGGGGAATAACTATAGTTGACCACGATTCTCACAGCCTTGAGTTTATGAATCGCGCTAATGATGTAGTCGAATGGAGAGAGGGGAGGAAGAGCTGGGAACATGTTTCCATTTCACCTGTGACCATTCAAAACAAGGCCTGGATCGGTTTTGGCGCGACGATTTTGAAGGGTGTTACAGTTGGCGAGGGGGCCATTGTTGGTGCGAGTGCAGTCGTTACACGTGACGTCTTGCCCTGGTCGATTGTCGCAGGGAATCCTGCAAAGCTAATCCGGCAACAAATCGCCCCAGATCCTCAGGAAGATGCGAGAAGAAGTCATGGGTGAGAAAGGAAAATGGGAAGACGCTGTTGCATGGTTGAGGTCCCAGCCGGATAGACAGGAGTTTGTGCGGGCGTGCTACTATGACCTTCCAGTAGCCACAGCTGCAGCACGCTACGAATCTAGTGAGGAATGGCAGGAAGCGTTGAAGTTACTTCCCGCAACCGGGGGGCGATCACTGGATATCGGTGCTGGTAATGGAATCGTAAGTTATGCTCTTGCAAAAGCTGGCTGGCAGGCAACAGCTTTAGAACCTGACCCAAGTGACTTTGTTGGGGCTGGTGCGATTGAGAAGCTCTCGAGGGATTCGAATTTGAATATTCGGGTCATTCAGGAGTTTGGTGAACGTATGCAATTCGACGATAGTGAGTTCAATGTTGTGTATGCAAGGCAGGTTATGCATCACGCGCATGACCTGGGGCAATTCTGCAAAGAGGTAGCACGTGTACTGACGGATGGCGGAACCTTCATCGGAAGTCGTGAACATGTGATTTCATCGCCCAAACAGCTTCAGGCATTTCTTGATTCTCATCCACTGCATAAGCTCTACGGGGGAGAAAACGCTTTCACATTGCAGCAGTACATTGAGGCGATGGAGGGCGCGGGGTTAAAAGTAGTGCGAATATTCAAGTCCTTCGACAGCCCGATCAACTATTCCCCTCAAACTAAAGATACGATATCGATGGAACTGCAATCTCGATTGAAGAGGTTTCCGCTGGGCTTCATTCCCGCAAGGCTGTTGAAGAGTACCTTCGTTCAGGACGTTTGCTTGAAGATACTTTCACAAGTTGATCGACGACCTGGCCGGGTATTCTCATTCGTTGCCATGAAGCCGGGGAGGAACTTGTGAAGACGATTTTGGTTACCGGTGCACATGGCTTTATTGGAAGACATCTGTCACGGTATTTGAGTAGTCAAGGGAAGGTGACGGTTGTCGGCTTGGGGCATGGGACCTACTCAGAAACCGAACTCGCATCATGGGGCATGCTTGCAAGTATTAATGGCGACGTTAGCTTCAGCAACTTAAACCGTATTGCGAACGATCTGGGAGAGCCTGAAGAGATCTATCATCTTGCGGGTGGCAGCTCCGTCGGGACCTCCCTGCGAATACCCGAAGAAGACTTCAAGAGGACAGTTGCGTCAACCTGCGAACTACTAGATTGGGTTCGGTTGAATACGCCGAAAACGCCAGTTGTGGTTGCATCTAGTGCGGCAATCTATGGTGCAGGGCATTCGGGCCCGATTGTTGAAAATGTGGCGGTCGTTCCATTTTCACCTTATGGTTACCACAAGAGAATGGCTGAGTTGTTATGTGAGTCATATTCAAACAACTTTGGTCTCAAGACAAGTGTTGTCAGACTCTTCTCGGTTTACGGGCCAGAGCTTCGAAAACAACTCCTTTGGGACACCTGTCACCGGCTTGCAAGAGGCACCGGGCCGCTGGAGATTAATGGCACTGGCCTTGAGAAACGGGACTGGCTGCATATTAGTGACTGTGTCGCAATACTGGCACAGGCCGCGACGTTCGATAAGCTGTTCACAACCGTCAATGGCGGAACTGGGATAGCGACAACCGTCGCAGAAGTAGTCACAGCACTGGGGCAATTGTGGGACAACCGTCCAAAGCCAACTTTTACAGGTATTAGTCGTTCAGGAGATCCAACTGATTTGATTGCCGATACGACATTCGCATCTCGAATGGGAATGAAGACAGTAATGGAATGGAAGACAGGCATGGCTGAGTACGTGGAGTGGTTCCGTAAGGCGGGATTGGGCTCATGAGGATAGCGTTTGAAGTTTTTGGCGGGAGCAGTTGGACAGGGGGGATAAACTATCTTGTCAATCTTCTTTCGGCGATTGATGAACTCCCCGGCAAGCCAATCCAACCCATCTTGTTCAGCTCGCCGAAAACTGATCAAACAACTCTGGACCGATTAACACCGTACCTGTCGGAAGCGCCAATTCTGACTGATTATTGGACAAAGGGAACGCTTGCCTGCCGTTATCGATTCTTCAATACACTTCTAACTAAGCATGATAGCGTTGCCCTACAGCTCTTTCAAAAGGCCAGGATAGATGTCACGTTTGTGCATGCAAGCTGGTTTGGAAGTCGCTTCCCCATCCCGACACTCGTTTGGATCGGCGACTTTCAACATCGTGAGCTTCCTGAAATGTTCAGTCGACTAAGTTACGCGAAGCGTGAGTATGGATTCAAGCTTCTGACAAAACATGGAACGACAATCATGGCCTCCAGTGATTCCGGATGTGAAGAGTGTCGTCGCTATTTTCCAAATTCAGAAGGCCGTCTGGAGTCTCTGCCATTTGTTGTCAAGCTACCTGATTTATCTCGCGCTAGTCCGCCTGCAACGCTTCGGGCAAAGTACCGCCTTCCCAATAGGTTCTTCTATCTTCCAAATCAGTTTTGGAGGCACAAAAATCACCTCAAGCTTTTCAAAGCAGTCGAGATACTCAAAGAGCAGGGACACCATATCCGTCTGATTTGCTCTGGAAACCCAATCGACCCAAGGGATCCAGACCACATAGAGCGGATCAAGCGGTATATTCGTGACGGCAACCTTGAGTCGCAGATTGAGCTGCTGGGAATGATTCCGTACGATGAGATATTTTCCTTGATGCGGCTTTCCCACTCAATGATTAATCCTTCGCTCTATGAGGGCTGGAGCACGACTGTAGAAGAAGCGAAATCGCTTGGTGTCCCGATGTTACTGTCTGACATTCCAGTACATCGAGAGCAAGCTATCGGCAAGGCCCAGTTCTTTGATCCGCATTCCGTAAACGACATGGCGTCAAAACTACTGGAAGCGTGGAACGAGGAGCGACATGCAGATTCCTTCCTGCGTGAACAACTCACACAGACTGCAGCGGTCGACTTCCAGTTGCGTAGAAAACAATTTGCGGAACGATTTTTAGGAATTGCAGAGAGGACGATTCTTCGAAAGAGGCATAATGACTCCCCATAACCGCATGTCACACGAATCTGGTAACACTAACAGTTGGGACTCTTAACGACTCTCGTATCGCACGTAGCTGCTGGTGTCAGGGAATTCAGGCGACGGAAAGCCTGAGTGATCCAGAACCCTGTCTCCAGATCCTCCACCGGCGACTTTGGGACAGGCGCTTCTTTCGGGCAGCCGCAATGCTGGGGAGTGTTTCTACTGAAGTAGTTGCGATCCTAAAGCTCATTAGAAAAGATAGTGGAGTCGCTCATCGAACTAGTTCAGGAAGTTCTCGTTTATGTGATCCATTGAATGACCAAACACTTCCTGTAATCCGATTATCTGCGTGGATGCTTAGTTTTCGATGAACAGCACTTCGTGGGCAGAAGGCGAATGCAACACGTGCCGGGAGGCTCATTTCCAAACTTTCCGCTCTGCTCATTCCTAGCCTTATTGATTGAGCGGTCTCGCATCACTACTTTCTGATTCCCTACAAGGTTTTACGTTCCCTAACTCAAACACAACCTCAGCAACTTGCTGACAGTACGCTTACTTCAGAATAAAAGGAGATACGCTATTAGCCTCAATTTAATAAAGACTCGCGTCTGGAAGCTGGCGACTTCACTCTCAAATTCAGCTTGCTGGCGAGCCCTAACGTTTGGTGTTGCTCCTTCGGTTGAACACATAAGCGTCCTCCGAAGACTTGCCGTGGATCGCATTGTTGACGTCGGCGCAAACAGAGGGCAGTTTACGCTGGCCTGCAGGCTTGCACTTCCCGGCATTCCTGTTATGGCTTTTGAACCGATTCCGGCCGAAGCCGCTGTATTTCGCAAGGTGCACAATGGATGCCAGCATGTACAGTTATTTGAGACTGCGCTCGGCGAGTCTGAATCCAGTGCAACATTGCATCTTAGTCGAAGTGCCGATAGCTCATCGTTGCTACCGATCACTCAGCAATCACAGTACTTCTCCCAAACAGAGGAAGTTGGCACGCTCGACGTTTCCGTGAAGACTCTTGATCAAGTGTCTCACGAATGGCCGCTATCGCAAAGGCAACTGCTGAAGCTCGACGTTCAGGGATTCGAGCTGAAAGTACTGCAAGGTGCCTCGAGATTTCTGTCGGAGTGCTTATATGTTTATGTTGAGTGCTCGGAGGTTGAATTGTATGAAGGGCAAGCTCTAAGGCAGGAAGTTGAATCGCTGCTCAATTCCCAAGGACTTCATCGTACCAGTCGCCATAACGAGCACTTTCAAAAAGGAGTGCTGATTCAGGCAGACTATCTCTTCGCACGGCATCCGGGGAATATCGTCTGATGGAAGAGTAACGGCGTCTGTTACGTAGATCACGGTTCGCTTTTCCGCATGATCAGGGTTCGCATCTTCAGAGTTTGCGGGAGAGAGGGCGTCTTGTTTTTTTGGTTGAGCCTGATTTTTATGGATTTGCAATTTGTCGCAGTTTACAATCCCTGCTTATGCTGCATTGGCGTCGACGCTGCATGCTGTTTGGGCTTGTACTCTCTGATAATGTTCTCGAAAACACTTTAACACTGGCTGCATCAATGAGCACGAGCACTCAGCTTCTTGAAACCTACGACAACTATTACTCAGACGGCAAGGTAAGCGAGAAGCGAACAAAAACCGCAGTGCAGACGCTCAATCACGTCCTGACGATTTCAGATGGTAAGCGGTTTCGCAGGATCCTAGATATTGGTGCTGGTGATGGGGCAGTCCTAGCTGAGTTGGCCAAACGACGACTCGGTGAAGAATATGCGGCCGCAGAAATTTCAGGGTTTGGCATTGAGGCTATTCGGAATCGCAAAATCGAGGCGATTTCGTCTATTCAAAGCTTCGCTGGTTACAAGATCCCGCACGGTGATAAAACGTTTGACTGGCGCTCCCGATCCATGTTCTTGAGCACGTCGAGCACGAGCGAATGTTTCTTAAAGAAGCTGTTCGTGTTTGCAGGCAGATTTATGTAGAGACTCCGCTGGAGCATACCAGTCACCTTGCAAAGGCCATTAAGATCTCGTCAAAGTTTGGGCATATTAATTTCTATACCTCGGAGACTTTTGCAAATCTCCTGCAAACCCTGGGGATTGCGGATCGACAGCCTGCTCGTGTTCTACTATGACCTAGAATCTGAGCAATTCATTTCTGGAAAGGTGCGAGGCTGGCTGAAGTACCAAATACGAAGCGTCTTCTACAAGTTGATGCCGAAGCTTGCCATGAGGCACATTCACTATATGCCGGTGCAAGAAAAATCGTTCGGGAAGATCGCCGATTCGAAGCGGCGGAAGGATTTCCCGCTGCTCGATTTCCGGCTCGGCGAGGTCAAAAAATC
>JANOZG010000715.1:0-5965 GCA_031429275.1 Planctomycetota bacterium | reverse complement strand
CCTCCGCAGACCGCCGGAAACCGGGCTCCCTCGTAACCCCAGCCTTCAACGCCATCGATCCCCGCCGTCAGACCGTTCGAGCGATTTTCATCCCACGGCGTGGAGATAGTAGAAATGCTGACGCCGGAAATTTCCTGCTCGCCCTTCACGCAGATCAGCGTCGCTTTCTTCACTCGTTTTCCTGCGATTGCAGACGTGTCGAACGCCATGGCCACCATATGCTGGTTGCCTTTGATACGAATGCGTCCCTGCTGCCCGGCGTTCAAGTCCCATTCGCCATCAACCATGACGATGGAGTTGTCCTTGGTTGCTGGCAGTTGAATCGTATCAGCCGCCATCGCCAACGTTGTACAGAGCGAAAGAGTGAAGAGCAGGGCGAGTAAGATCCGCATAGTTGAATCCGCCGTTGAAATCTCTGAACGATCGTTGCGTGAGAAAAACCTGGCCAACGAAGATGTGCCAATGGCGCTGAGTATATCACGCTGCAGACGAATTCAGAATCACCCCGCTGACCGCTGGCCAATCTCGCAACTGCCCCGTGCCTGCAGCAGTCGATGCATCGCAATTCTGCCCAGCACCCTTTTGGGCCGTGCCGTGAAGCAGGAATGGCGGTTCCTTGCGAGTTGACCACGAAACCCAGTGCGAGCCTATAAGCATGCAACCGGATTCTAAGGCGACGCGGATTCTCTGCCGCGTCCGTCGTCGTCGGCTTCTATCGAAACAGGAGCTGCACGAAATCGGCAAGGTTCTGCCGCCAGAACTGCCACGTATGCCCAATGTCAGGAGTTTCCGTGTACGTCACCTTGACGCTTATGGAATCCAGATAGTGTTTGAACTGCCGGTTCGTTGGAAGTGCTCCGAAATCGGCCGTTCCGCAGGCGATCCAAAGCAGCTTGATCTGAGCGTTTGAGTTTTCGTCGAGCTTAGTTAGTGTGCGTTAATTGTCTCAATTCCGCATAGACAAGCGGTAGAAGATCAGCAGCCGCAATTTCATTGCCGCGTTGAATCTCATTGAGAATTTGTGTGATATTCGACATGTAAGCTCAGTGCGAATGAATTCTGTTCGCCGCTGATGATAGGCGATTTCCCGGTCTGCATTGTTCCGCTCGGTTATTTTGCAAGTGTTCCATGCGACAATGCGAAATCTGACTGATTCCGGGGACAGGAAATGCAGGAAGCTTTGGAAGTTTCCGACACACACGATGCCCCAATGAGAAAGTCAGCCAGCTCGGGAATCGATGAACCCTCAAAAGCGATGCCCACGTCTGCAAATGAGACACAGCCAAATACAACGGTTTGTGGCGATCAAGCCGCGTGAAACCTGTTATCTGGTAACTTAAGGCTCTGACCGTGCGACTTGCTGAGGCAGTCACAATAAAGATGGAAACTCGGATTTCGCATTCGTGCGTCGTCCGATACGCTGTTGGCCGCACTGGGTGAAGTGACTGAAGCAGCGAACGGCTAAGTGCCAAGACGCGTCGGTCGATCTCTCCAAGGCCGGTACTTAGAACGTGTTCAAGGCTTCCGTGAGTCATAGACGTTCCGACCGAACTTCAAAAAGAGCGCCGGTGTGACGACCTGATCAAGAATCGTTGAAGTCAACATGCCGCCAAACACAACCAGAGCCAGTGGATACAGGATCTCTTTGCCGGTTTGCCCGGAGCCGAATAGGAGTGGCAACAGCCCAATGAAGCTGGTGGCCGCTGTCATCATCACGGGCGACAGGCGCTCCAGACTGCCGCGAATGATCATCTCTTCGCCAAACTCTTCGCCTTCGTGTTCCATGAGATGAATGTAGTGCGAAATCATCATGATGCCGTTGCGGCTGACGATGCCGATCAATGTAATGAACCCCACCCAGTGAGCCACAGACAGGCTTGTGGCACTGATCCAGACTTGTGGCCACTGCCACCATTCGGCTGCCTGCAGGGCCTCAGTTGTGGGTTGATTGACGATCAGCAAAGTGACTACAGACCCCAACGCGGCCAGTGGGATATTTGCCAAAACCTGCAACGAGGCTCGCCAGGACCCAAGACACTTCGTCAACAAAAGAAAAACTCCAATGACCGACACGCTGCCCAATACCAGCAGCCGAAAATTGGCTTGCTGTTGTGCCTCAAACTGACCACCGTATTCAATGTGATAGTTTCCCGGCAGTGTTCGCAGTCGTTCTTCAATCGGTTTCGTCAACTCCTTGATCTCCCCCACGACACTGGCCAGATCGCGTCCTTCAACGTTGCAGAACACCACGATGCGTCTCTGAACGTGTTCTCGATTCAGCGTGTTGGGGCCGGTGGTGTCCAGCACGTCGGCGACTTCCCCCAACGAAACTTTGCGGCCAGACGGCGTGTCCAGAATCGTCTGCTGGATCACATCCGGATCATTCCGTGAGGCTTCGTCGTACCAGACGACCAGTCCAAAGTATCGGTCATCATCCAAAACCTGTGAAACGACTCGACCCTTGTACGCCGTTTCCAGCAGTGCGGCCACATCGCCGGGTGCCAGTCCATACCGAGCTGCATCTTCGCGACGAACCTGCAAACGCACCTGTGAAACTTCTACCTGAGGTTCCAGTTGCAGGTCCACCACGCCGCGCACCTGACTCATCGCCGCATAAACATCCTGACTGGCATCCCGCAGTTCTCGCAGGTCGTTGCCGAAAACCTTCACGGCAATTTGAGCTCGCACGCCGGACATAATATGGTCAAGTCGGTGCGAGATCGGCTGCCCAACGTTGGCCTTGATACTGGGGATCAGCGTAATCCGATCTCGAATGTCCGCCAGCACCTGCTCGCGAGGTCGGCCGGTCGTTTCGAATCCCCACAAATGTGCAATCGGAATCAAACGCAGGATCGCGGCTCCCCAGCCCGCTTTTGGGCGACGGTACTCCTGAACTCTCACATCGATCTCAGATGAGTTCACTCCTTCCGCATGTTCATCAAGCTCTGCCCGCCCTGTGCGACGCGAGATGGAAATGACTTCAGGGATCTCCATCAGCAGCATTTCGGCTCGCTGTGCCAGTCGCTGACTTTCGTCCAGACTTGTTCCCGGTTCAGTCTGAAAGCTGATCGTGAATGTGCCTTCGTTGAATGGTGGAAGAAACTCGCCGCCCATCCAGAACAATGCCAACAACGCAACACCAACCATGATAACTGTCCCGCCGAGCACCAGATTGGCATGCCGCAGAGTCCACCGCAGCATGACGGTCGTTGCAGACTTCAGTATGCGCAATACGAACGGGTCGCCCTTCTCCTCAAGAAACTTGGCTTTTGGCAACAGGTAGGAAGCCAGCACGGGTGTGATCGTGAGTGAGACGACCAGCGATGCCAGCAACGACGTCATATAGGCGACGCCGAGTGGAGCGAACATGCGGCCTTCAAGACCGGCCATCGAGAACAGCGGAAACACGACCAGCACAACGATCAGTGTCGCGTAGACGATCGAGTTGCGAACTTCACAGGACGCGTCGTAGATAACCTTGATGGCATCTTCGGGAACGGCCTTCTGACGGTTCTCCTTGAGGCGACGGTAGATGTTTTCGATGTCCACAATGGAATCATCCACAAGGTCACCGATGGCAACCGCGATTCCTCCCAGCGTCATCGTATTGATCGAAATTCCGAACCAGCGAAAAATCAACACTGTCAGCAGAATTGAGATCGGCATGGCGGTCAGCGAACTGATACTGGTGCGAAAATTCCACATGAAGATAAACAGCACCACGACCACCCAGATGGCACCGTCACGAATAGCTTCGACCACATTCTCAACTGCTGCCTCAATGAAGTCTGCCTGTTTGAAGATGCGATCCTCAATCACGATGCCTTCCGGCAAGTCGCGTTGCAGTTCTTCCAGCACAGCCCCGATCTGTCGATCAAGTTTCAGCGTGTCCGCGCTGGGCTGCTTCTGGACAGCCAGAATCACGGCCGAGCCACCTTCGATCCTGTCGCCGTCTCGCACCAGCACACTGCCGTCGCCGCGTTTCACGGGACCACCGAACCGCACGTCCGCAACTTCTTTCAACAACACGGCTCGCTGATTGCGCCAGACAACGGGCGTATTTTCGATATCTTCCAGAGTTAGACTTTGCCCGCTGATTCGGATCAGAGATTCTTTCGGCGATCGCACCATGATGCCGCCACCTGCGAGGACGTTGGCCTTTTCGGCAGCGGTCGTAAGTTGCTCCAGCGTGATGTTCTGAGCTGCCAGTCGCGCTGGAGACGTAATGATCTGGTACTGCTTCAGCGTCCCTCCCATGACCGTCACCTGCGACACGCCTTCCACAGCGAGCAGTCGGTTGCGGACGGTGAACTCGCCGAGCGTTCGCAGTTCCATATTGAGTTCAGCAGCAGCGGCTTCGTCGGCAGGTGGCTTCGTGGATCGCAGTCCAAGGAGCACGATCTCGCCCATGATCGACGAGATCGGGGCCATCACCGGATTCACGTCGCCGGGAAGTCGCTCGCGGGCAATCTGCATTTTCTCGGCGACAATCTGACGGTCGCGATAAATGTCAGTGCCCCAGTCAAATTCCACCCACACGATCGACAGGCCGATGCCGGATGCCGAACGGACTCGCTGAACGCCTGTGGCCCCGTTCAGCAGGTATTCAATCGGTCGAGTGACAAGCACTTCGACCTCTTCGGGTGCGAGACCGGGAGCCTCGGTCATAACGGTGACCGTCGGTCGATTCAAATCCGGAAACACATCCACCGGCATTTCGCTCAGCGTGTAGCTGCCGTAGATCAGCACAACGATGGCTGCGATGAGCACGAAGCCACGATTCTTCAGGGAAAAGGCAATAATGGCATTCAGCATGAATCTCTCAATCAACCGGCAACAGCCATGACTCAACTGCCCGACACTCTGTGGCAGAAATTTTTGCCAAAGCGTGTCGAGCCACAATAGTTCAAGACCTAACGCAACGCAGCATAGCCGGTCTGCAGCGCCATCGCCCCGCTGACAGCTACCGAGTCATTTGGCACAAGGCCTTCCAAAATCTCTACGGCCACATCATCGGACCGACCGAGCACCACAAATCGTCGTTCAAAGATGTCATTGGCATTGAGAACGAACACGTACGATCGAGTTCCCTCGCGAACAATGGCTTCACGTGGCACTGCCAGCCGCGGCGGCAGGGTTTCCGTCTCAATGGTCAGCCGAGCCAGCATGTTGTGCTGAACCGGCACGCGCGGCATTTGTTTGAGTTCGATCCAGACCGACAGCGTTCGATCATCCTGCCCGACGGAACGCCCGCTTCGGACAAGAGTTCCCGTCACAACTTCTGCAGAATCAGCGACAAAGCGAACGCGGACAGTCTGTCCAACTTTGACTCGCGCGAGATCTCGTTCAGAAACAAATCCCTGAACCCATACCTGAGACAAATCATGAATCTCAAACACGGACTCATCGGGCTGTACAACATGACCAAGAACTTTGTCGAAATCCACCACCACACCATCGATCGGCGACCGAACAGGCAGCGTCGGCAACAGCGTGCGTGTGGTCACCAGCTGACTCAGCTGCTCTTCCGAGAGTCCGGCCGTCGTCAATCGCTGCCGGACACTTTCACGCAGACCGTTTGCAAGGTTGAGTCGACTCTCTGCTTCCCAAAGTCGTCGCTGGGAGACTGCATCACCAGCCTCGCCAAGATTGCTCATGATTTCCTGCTGCAGCTCGGCATCCAGATGTGCTCGCAGCAAATCGAGCTGCAGATTCTGAAAGTCCTGACTCACAATTTCCGCCAGCACTTCACCAGCCTGTACTTTTTGACCACGATCCACAAGAATTCGTGCGATGGACCCGCCGAGCTGTGCCGAAGCCACAGTGCGCCGTGTTGGCGGTACATCGACCAGACCGTCCACTGTGATCGTCTCGGACAATGTCAATTGCGATGCAGGTTGCAGGGTGAGTCCAATATCACGGGCCGTTTCATCGCTGACCTTCAGCACGCCTTTTGTAAAGAAGC
>JANOZG010000714.1:0-7919 GCA_031429275.1 Planctomycetota bacterium | reverse complement strand
GACTGACATCTGCGATATCCTGAGGTCTGCCCGAGGCATTCTTGTTGCGTATCAGATCTTTCAGGCTGACAAATGCGACCGGCAAATCCATGACATCCACAACGTTCCTTTGAGCGAAGGCTTCTTCAAATTCAAGGCTGGAAACACTCGTCGGCAAATCGATACGATTTGGGGGATTACCTAACTGAATGACCCAGCCCGGTTTCAGGAAGTCATCACTAGTCAGATTGACTGAACCAAAGCCGAAGTCCGTCAATGCGGCAACTACACCATTGCTGTTGTCAAGTGCTGGCTCTACCCAGATGTCCAGATCTTTTGTGTAACGCGGATGGCCGTAGACAGCAACCGCATATCCACCAACGATGAGATATCGCACGTTATGTTTGTTTAACAACTCGACAAACTCTTTGAAGTCGGATGTCAGATCCATACTTCCCCCGGTTGTACTCGTGACGAATCAGCTCCAATGCGGCGATACGTTCCTGCGGCGTCTTCGACAACCAAAAAGACAGGTCATTCGACTGTCCCTCCAGTGGGACTTTGGTGATCACCTTGTCAATTGCCATTGTCATTCTCCCGGGATTGCCGCTAAGGATTATACCCCAGATTCGGCGCCAGCCAGCGTTCGATGTCTTTGACGGTCATCTTCATCCGAGTTGCATAGTTCTCGACCTGGTCTTTGCTGATTCGGTCGACGGCAAAGTACTTGGAGCCCGGGATCATGCGATCCGGCAGGCTGAAATACATCCCGCTCACGGAAGCCGCTGGCCACATCGCGAAGCTGCTGGTCAGACTCATGCCGGTGGCTTGTTCAGCGTCGAGCAGCGTCCAGAGCGGCCCCTTGGGAAGATGGTCCGGGCATGATGGATAACCAAACGCCGGGCGAATGCCGTCGTATTGTTCATCGATCAGCTGATCGTTGGTCAGAGTCTCAGACTTGCCGTAGCTCCATTCTTTTCGAACCTTCGCATGCAGATATTCCGCAAACGCTTCTGCGCATCGATCGGCCAGTGCCTTGATCATGATGGCTCGATAGTCGTCACCGGCAGCTTCGACAGACTTCGCGAGCTCATCGCACCCGTGACCTGCTGTGACTGCGAAGGCACCGACGTAATCAATGTAGCCGTCATCACTCCGCGTGACGAGCCCATTGGGGTTATCGTTGTCGGCAAGTGGCGTTGTTTCATGAGAAGGCATTCGTGGCGGCTCATCAGGCGGAGCGTGATGGCTACCTTTCGGTGCAACATAATCCGCCAGCGACCGATAACTCGTCTGCCCGACTCGTTCCCACTGCTGACGCAGCATAGGGAAACGCATCAGTTCTTTTGTCCGGCTTTCATCCGTCCACAGGACGATGTCATCGCCGTCGGAGTTGGCTCGCCAGAAGCCATAAACGCCGCGAGCTTTGATGCTCTTGTCCTTCAGCATCAGCGACAGTTCTTTCTGAGCATCCTCAAACAGCTTGCGAGCCTCCTCACCGACGACCGCGTCGTTCAAGATCTTTGGATACTTGCCGATCAGCTGCCATGAACTGAAAAACGGAGACCAGTCGATGTACGGGACCAGTTCCTCCAACGGCAGGTCTTCGATAATCCGAGTTCCCACGAACTCAGGCTTAGGCGGCGTGTAGTTCGCCCAGTCGATTGTCATTCGCTTCGCAAGAGCGTCAGTATACTGAATCAACGTTACTTGCTGACGCTGATCGAAGGAGGCTCGAGCCTTGGCCTGAGCCTCGAGGTTCTTCGCTGCATAACTGGCTTTCTGGTCTGCATCAAGAAGAGCTTCAACAACGCCAACCGACAGCGACGCATCACCCACATGCACGACCGGCTGGTCGTACATGGGAGCGATCTTAACCGCCGTATGCTTCGCACTGGTGGTGGCACCGCCGATGAGCAGAGGAACGGTGAAGCCCTGTTCCTTCATCGTACGAGCGACGATAATCATTTCTTCCAGCGACGGCGTGATCAGCCCGCTGAGTCCGATGATGTCGGCCTTATGCTTGATCGCTTCTTCCAGAATTCTCTCACACGGCACCATGACTCCGAGGTCGATGACCTTGAAGTTGTTACAGCGAAGCACGACCGCAACGATATTTTTGCCGATGTCATGCACGTCACCCTTCACCGTAGCGATCAGGAATGTACCACGAGTGCTGCTGGCCATGGCATTCGGATCGGCCAGTTTTTCAGCGGCTTCGGCGAGTGCAACGGCTTCTTCGCGTTGCCCCAGAAACAACCCGTCTTTGAATCGCTCGAGTTTCCCGCTGATCTTTGCGGCCTTCTCGGCTTCCATGAACGGCTCAAGCCACGCAACCGACTTTTTCATTACGCGAGCGGACTTCACCACCTGCGGCAGGAACATCTTGCCGGCACCGAACAGTTCGCCGACAACGTTCATGCCGTCCATCAGCGGCCCCTGAATGATGTCCAGAGGCCGTCCGTACTTCAGACGAGCTTCCTCTGTGTCGCCATCGATATAATCGGTGATGCCCTTCAGCAGAGCATGTTGCAGTCGCTGTTCAACGGTGCCGCTACGCCATTCTTCGACTTTTTCCTTACCGCTGGCTTTGGCTTTGACCTTTTCGGCAAAATCGATCAATCGCTCTGTCGCATCGGGGCGTCGATTAAGCACCACATCTTCAATGTAAACCAGCAGCTCTTTATCGATTTCGTCGTAGACTTCCAGTTGCTGCGGATTCACGATGCCCATGTCGAGCCCTGCCTGAATCGCGTGATACAGGAAGACCGCGTTCATTGCTTCTCGAACAACGTCGTTGCCTCGGAAGGAGAACGACACATTGCTGACGCCGCCGGATGTCTTTGCTCCCGGGCATTCCTTCTTGATCTGCCGAACCGCTTCAATGAACTCGACAGCGTAGTTCGAATGTTCTTCCATCCCCGTGCCGACAGTCAAAATGTTGGCATCAAAGATAATGTCGGTCGGCGGGAAGCCGATTTTCTCGGTCAGCAGCTTGAACGCTCGCTTACAGATGCGAACCTTCTCTTCGCATGTCGCGGCCTGTCCGACTTCGTCAAACGCCATCACGATGACCGCCGCACCATAGCGACGAACCAGCTTCGCTTTGTGCAGAAACTCCGCTTCGCCTTCCTTCAGGCTGATGCTGTTGACAATGCTCTTGCCGTGAACGCACTTCAGACCGGCTTCCAGAACTTTCCAGTCCGAGCTGTCGATCATGATGGGCACGCGGATATTGTCGTCGTGCAGCAGCCACAGGAATTTCTCCATACAGCGAGGTCCGTCGAGCAGACCTTCGTCCATGTTGACGTCGATCACCTGCGCGCCGCCTTCGACCTGATCGCGTGCAATGCTTATTGCTTCATCGAACTTATCTTCGCGCACAAGTCGCAGAAACTTGCGAGATCCCGCTACGTTGGTGCGTTCGCCAACGTTCATGAAGTTCGATTCGGGACGCAGCGCCAGATAGTCGAAACCTGAATACGTCGACCAGCCGTTGCCCTGCGCAATCCTGCGTGGTTTCATGCCTTTGACGGCTTCAGTGACGTCGCGGATGTATTCCGGCGTCGTGCCGCAGCAGCCTCCGACGATGTTGAGCAAACCAGACTGGCCAAGAGAATGCACAATTCCGGCAAAATCACCGGCGTTTGTATCGAAGCCGCCCATGCCATCAGGCATCCCGGCGTTTGGATAACAACTCACGAACGTGGTTGACATGTTCGAAAGTGTTTCGAGATATGGTTTGATCTGTTTCGGCCCGAGCGCGCAGTTAAAGCCGATGCTGAGTGCCGGGAAGTGTTCCACGGCGGAGTAGAAGGCTTCAACCGATTGCCCCAGCAGTGTGACACCGCCAGTGAAAACAGTGCCCGAAATCATCACTGGAATTTCGCGGCCTTTTTCCGCGAAGACCTGCTGAATCGCGAACAAACACGCTTTCATGTTAAGCGTGTCAAAGCTGGTCTCCGGCAGCAACAAGTCACAGCCGCCGTCCATGAGTCCGCGAATTTGTTCGGCGTACTATTCGACCATTTGATCAAACTGAAACGGCCGGCTTCCCGGTTTGTCAGCATTCATCGACAACTGAACTTTTGTCGGACCGATACTACCAGCGACGTAACGCGGTTTTTGGGTGTTCCTGGCGGTTTCTTTATCAGCGACCGCCCGGGCCAGTTCGGCACCGGTCTTGTTGATTTCATACGTCAGGTGCGAAAGTCCGAACTCCTCCATAGACACAATGTTCGCGTTGAACGTGTCGGTTTCGATAATGTCCGCGCCGGCGTCGAGATACTGCTGATGAATGCCGGAGATCAGTTTCGGCTGAGTCAGAACCAGGAGGTCAGTGGCGTTCCGGATATCGATATTGTGGTTCTTGAATCGCTCGCCCCGATAACCTTCCTCGGTCGGATTATTCGACATGATCAGCGCACCCATTGAGCCGTCTATGACGAGGATGCGTTCTTCGAGAAGATTGCGGATATCAGGGCGGTGGGATGTCATGCGAATTTGTTATCGTTTGGGTGTTGCAGTTGCCTGCATGCGATGTATGTCGCAGGACGGGTCTCCAGACCCGTCCTGACTTTGACCGATCAGGACGGGACTGGAGTCCCGTCCTACATTTGACCTATGTTGCGATCAATTCACTTTTCAAATGCGCCACCAAGCTCGTGGTGGCCACCGACGCTTGAGATCCGCACTTCAGGTTCTTCACTTGCCAGACGCCAGCCGCGAATTCATCGCCGCCGGCAATCAGAGCCAGTTTAAATCCTTTTTTGTCGGCGTACTTCATTTGTTTGCCGATGTTTTTCGCTTCCGGATAAACTTCCGTCGCGATGCCAGCCGCGCGAAGAGTTCGCCCGAGTTGCAGATAATCGATCACACGGTCTGCATCCATCATCGTGACGAGCACAGGGGCCGGCGTTGTCGCTTTTTGAACCTGCCCTAATTCTTCCAACGCCGCCAACATGCGGTCCAGGCCAAGACTCGCACCGACACCGGGAAGTTGCTGAGCCGTAAACAAATCGGCAAGATTGTCGTAACGACCGCCCGAGCAGACGCTGCCGATTTCTGGCAGATCACCGAGCAATGTCTCGTAAATTGTGCCTGTGTAATAATCCAGGCCGCGCGCGATGGAAACGTCGAGCGAAACACGATCCGCCGGCCAGCCACAACTGTTGACCGCAGCAAAGAGCTCATTCAGATTCTGTAA
Organism: Planctomycetota bacterium; assembly: GCA_031429275.1. GTDB lineage: Bacteria > Planctomycetota > Planctomycetia > Planctomycetales > Planctomycetaceae > SXXK01. The sequence goes on along the minus strand of JANOZG010000714.1, from coordinate 2,734 downwards.
ACCAGTTTCACCGATCTCGCTGCCCGCCAGCATGCCTTCCAGAGATTTCAGGATTTCATTCGGCGTACCTTTCAGTTGTGCCATATCCAGCACTTGGTTGGCTCCGGCTGCCGGAACCCCAACCTTCTCGACCATCTCTGCGACAACGGCATCGCGGCCAATTTTGTCGAGCTTATCGAGTGATCGAAGAATGCCAACCGCATGTTCCTGCAGGCCACATTTTTCAAGCAGCCCGTTGAGCACTTTGCGATTGTTGACGCGAATTGTGAAACGTTCGATCCCGATACGCTCGAAGAGATCGTTGATAACGAACAGCGTTTCGATGTCGGCGGAGTTGCTCATCGTGCCGATCGTGTCGAAATCGCACTGCATGAATTCGCGAAAGCGGCCACGAGCCGGGCGTTCCCCACGCCACACCGGTGCGATATGGTAACGTCGAAACGGCAGGCCCAACTCCTGCACATACTGGGCTGAAAACCTTGCCAGCGGTACCGTAAGATCAAATCGCATGGCGACGTCGCGATCGCCCTGGTCGGTGAAACGGAAGACCTGTTTGTCAGATTCCTCGCCGCCCTTTCCAAGCAAGACTTCTGCGTATTCCAACGCCGGCGTATCAATCGGTGCGAAGCCGAAGCTGCGGTAAACGGACCGCGCTATGTCGATCAGATGTTCGCGTGCCATCATTTGATCTGGCAGGAAGTCGCGAAAGCCTCGGAGCGTTTGGGGTTTGATGCGTTGTTTTTTGTCAGTCACAGAAGTTTGGTGCTATTGAATGTTGAGTGTTGATTCTTGGAGTGCGTTCGTAGGACGCGACTCCAGTCCCGTCCTGATGTAATCGCCTGAATCGCAGTTTGGGCAGAAAGATTAAGGGCAGAAAAATGAGTCACACTTGTAGTGCAGGAATGGTTCTACTTTGAACAAACTACTCGTGTCAGGGCGGGTTTGAAGACCCGTCCGACGAAATGTTGTACATCACTATGACGTTTTCAACGTCCCGACAACTTCTGCCACACTGTCAGCTTTAAGAGTCTGCAAAGCGGCTGGAAGTTCGCGGATGAGTTGATTGGCAAGGCCGGGATTGTAGAAGTTTGCCGTCCCGACCTGAACCGCAGTTGCTCCGACCAGCAGAAATTCCATGACATCGTCAATCGATTGAATGCCGCCGATGCCAATGATCGGGATATTCACTGCCTGTGAAACCTGCCAAACAATTCTCAATGCCAAGGGTTTGATTGCCGGACCGCTCAAGCCACCGAGAATGTTGCCAAGCACCGGGCGTCTGCGTTTCCAGTCAACCGCCATACCTTGAAAAGTATTGATGAGCGATACAGCATCCGCCCCCGCATCGGCGACGGCTTTGGCGATTGGGATCACACTGGTGACATTTGGCGTGAGTTTGGCAATGACCGGGATTTGGCACGAACTTCTGACGGCAGACACAACTTCGGCTGCAAGTTCAGGATTTGTGCCAAAATCAACACCGCCGGAGACGTTCGGACAGGAAATATTCAATTCAACGGCCGCAACTCCCTGGCATTCGTTCAGGACGCCAGCCATGCGTCGAAAGTCGTCGTTCGTCTTCGCTGCGATGTTCACGATGATCGATGTTCCGAGGCTTGCAAGATATGGCAGTTTTTCGGCAACGAACTGATCGAATCCGTCATTGTCTAGTCCGATAGAATTCAACATTCCACTCGGAGTTTCAACAGTACGTGGTGGCGGGTTACCGGGGCGAGGTTGTGGCGTCACGGTTTTCGGAATGATGCCGCCAAGTTCTTTGAAATCAACAAAGGCCGACATTTCCCTCGCATATCCAAAAGTGCCAGATGCGACAAGAATCGGATTCTTCAGTTGCAGTAGATTTAAGATGACGTTTAACGCCGTCATTTCACTATCCATCACGATTGATGCCAAGAACAAACCACGACGGCCGTCTCAGGTCGTCTTGGTCTCAGGAACAGTCCTGAAACAATTTCCCGAAATAGTGAGATGATCGCTTGTTCGTTTAACACCGTTTAACCCGTGGGCGAAATGTCAGGCAATCACCAACTCCGACGGCCTGGCCAGTCAGCCACGGGTTAAACGGGAGTTTATTTCAGTGCTTTACATAACAATCTGAGAAGGTTGTGCTACTCGGCGACTTTCACTTCTGCTTCAGCAGCCTTGGGCGGCGCGGCGACTTTTGCAACGCCACTCATTGCGACAATCAGCAGTCCGAGCACCGCAGCAACTGCCATCCATTTGCCAGCGTTATCCCGAAATTTCTGGGTGCCTTTGGAGCGGCCCACCAATACAGAAGCAATGAAGAAAATGCCCAGGGCGAGAATGATCTTTGTATCAACCATCGCGTGCCAAAGCCCGTCGCCACGATGCTGCGGAACCATCTTGACGTAGTTGTACAATCCGCTCAGTAGGAGCCCTGCAATCCCGCCGTGGACGAATTTTTTGAAGCGGCCGCGAATGGCATCCCGCAGCTCCTGCGATTGGTCTTTAATCACCGGATGAACAACAAATCGCAGGCAAATCGTGCCACCGAGCAGCATGATTGCTGAACCGATGTGTAGCCAACGGGCGGCAATGTTAAGAATGAGATCCATGGTCATTGAGCTTGCCTTATTCTGTGTGTCGGACGGGACTCCAGCCCCACCCTGAGTTTAAGCGTGTGTGGTCTGGAGACCCATCCTACGACATGGAAACTACTTCCGCCTCAACACAAACACGACATCTTCCGTCG
>JANOZG010000713.1:0-10098 GCA_031429275.1 Planctomycetota bacterium | reverse complement strand
TCGTCATCGGTGATCGTGACCGAGTCCTGCTGTGTACCGGATTCGGTGGCGTTGGTGACACCGCTGATGTCGACTACGATCGTCTCGTTGGTTTCATCAATTGTGTCCTGAACGGCGGTCAGCGTCACCGATCCTGTTGTGCTGCCGGCAGGAATCACGATCTGCATGCCCGACCGGACATAGTCAGTCACATTCGTGGCCGTGCCGCTGTAAGCCAGATCGACAGTGACGGGCTGACCGGAAGGCGCGGATAAAGTGGCCGTGACGGTAGCAGTTCCTGCCGCTTCAGCAATACTTGAAGGAGCGATGGACAGCGTGACTGTCGGTGTGGCATCGTCATCAGTGATCGTGACCGAGTTCTGCTGAATGCCCGATTCGGTGGCGTTGGTGACACCGCTGATGTCGACTACGATCGTCTCGTTGGTTTCATCAATTGTGTCCTGAACGGCGGTCAGCGTAACCGATCCTGTCGTGCTGCCAGCAGGAATCACGATCTGCATCCCCGACCGGACATAGTCGGTCACATTCGTGGCCGTGCCGCTGTAGGCCAGATCGACGGTAACAGGCTGACTGGAAGGCGCGGACAAAGTGGCCGTGACGGTAGCAGTTCCTGCCGCTTCGGCGATGCTCGAAGGGGCGATGGACAGCGTGACCGTCGGTGTGGCATCATCATCGGTGATGGTTAACACAGCCGATGACTGAACTCCAAGACCTGCATCACCTGTGGGGCTGTTCAGCGAGAGATTGACGGTCTCATTCGCTTCATCGAGCAGGTCTGCGACGATTGGCACCGTCACGGTCCTGCTTGTTTCTCCCGGTGCGAATGTGACGATCTGATCAGAGTCAACATAATCCTGAGGGGCGGTGGCCGTTCCGTTGTTGGTTGCGAAGTTGACGGAGACTGTCCCCTCGCTGCCACCCACGCGATTGATCGTGATCGTTGCAGTGGGGCCACTTTCGCCGATCGCATACGTTGGCGCACTGAATTGCAAAGTGCCCGCGGGCACAATCGCCAGTCCGCGGACAACGGTCGGGACGGCACCAATACCGCCGACCAATGTCGCTGCCCCTGTCACCAAATCGATTGTGTACAACGACGACTCCGTTCCATCAGTCGTCAGTGCGGCAAAGGCGAGATTTCCAAAGGGCTGAATGTCGAACCCGCCCACATCGGTAACGTCAGTCCCCAGGGTACCAACCGTGTTCAGCGTCCCGGAGTTGGGTGGGCTCTGAATGACCAGCACGTCCAGTTCTGAATCGATGCCGTACAGCGTCGTCGCGGTTGCACCAGCGAAACTGTTGGTGTATGCCGATGCTACGACGTTTGGGTCAGCACCGCCATTGATGTCAAGGGCAGCGTACGAAAGCGTGACATCCGTTGCACTAAGCGTACCATCGATCGGGTTGAGCCGCAGGTTTTCATCCACGTCACTGACGACGCGAAGGCGATCCGGGACGGGGTTGAAATCGAACCCAAATTCAAAACCACCCAGTGTAAACGCGCCGTCACTGCCAACCTGAGTCGCAGTCGCCGTCGCTGGATCGATCGTATACAGTCGGCTATCACTGCTCAGTCCATAGAGTTCTCCCGTGGCCGGGCGAAAATCGATACCAAGAATGATCTCGCCGCCTGCAAGACCCGTGATTGGGGTTGTCACGACAACATTGGGTGTTGCCGTATCGAATGCAATCAATTCGTTCGCATCTGTGACACCGAGCGCGGCCGTCAACAGACTGCGAAGTTCCAGCCGCTCAACCTGGAGATGGCCTCCGTTACGCGGTCGACGGCCGGTACTTCGTCCAACACTTTTCGTCCGCAGATTCCCGGCAGACCATTTTCGAACAACATTCGACCAACTAAACGCGAGCATAACTTTTCTCCTTGCAGGATCTTTGAAAAACAAGGTCACAAAACAATCAAAAATGCCCTTCGGGCCAAACGAGTCGGCACCGTCAATCTGTTGCGTACACCTTCCGAGGCGTTTCCGGATGAATGAGACCACCCGGAACTACAAACGAAAAAAGGCCGACGCAGCGGAATCCCGGAAGGAATCCACCGTGTCGGCCTACTCTGTCTCGCGCCCCCGGAATCAACTGGGTTGCGCTTTATCGAGTCGTCCGAAAGTGATACGAACCAAAAGAAAAAAGGCCGACAGGGCGCCATCCTTTGAAGGATCGCACCCTGTCGGCCTACTTCTTATCGCGCCCCGCGGCATCAGCCGATTTGCGCTATAAACCGTCAACCGAAAGTTATCGAGTCGCGAGTTGGGTAAGCAAGAAGGGTCTTGAATCCCGCTGCGACGCGAATGGGTACTATTGTCGTCAGTCAACAAGAAAGCAATCTGGTTTACAACTTTTTTTCAGATTGAGGCAAAAGTGGCCAATGTGATTTATCTGACGAATGGCTCGGTTGGCTCGTGTTGAGGTGTTCGCGGCAGATGAAATCGCGATTGTCCAAGTGATGAATGGCACGGTGCGGCGTTGTTTCTTGTTTGGCGAGGATTTTGTCAGCGGGAAGAACTATGACCATCGCAAGGTCTGGGTCGATCAGCAGCTTGCTCATCTGGCTCGGTACTTCGGAATCGATCTGATTTGTCGAGCGATCATGTCAAACCATTTTCACCTGGTCTTGAGGTCTCGGCCAGATGCGGTGAAGGAATGGAGCGATGTGGAAGTGGCTCGTCGGTGGCTGATGTTGTGTCCGGAGCGGCGGGATGAAAAGCGGCAGCCAATGGCGCCGACAGAGTTCGAAATCAACAGCATTGTGAACAACAAAGAGAAGATTTCGATAGTACGAAGTCGGCTGAGTGATATCTCATGGTGGATGCGGTTGCTAAGTCAGAACATTGCTCAGCGAGCGAATCGTGAAGACGGGGAAGTGGCAAAGTTCTTTCAGGCTCGGTATCGTGCTGTGCGACTTCTGGATGAGACGGCGATTCTGCCGTGTGCGGCGTATGTGGATTTGAATCCGATTCGAGCGGCATTGGCAGAGACGATTGAAGAGAGTCATTTTACGTCGGCACAGAAGAGGTGTTGCGAGGTGAAACGCCGATGTTCAGTAGCCAGTGTTCAGCAAGCGTAGATGGTGACGCCCCCGTCATCCGGCCTGTCGGCCACCTTCTCCCCCGATGCGGGGGAGAAGGGACAAAGCGGGAGTCGACACTTAGCTCCGGTGGATAGCCCGAAGAGCCGAGTGTTCGATGTTGTTCTGGCTTCGGTGCGTACGGTCCTTGTCGTTATACCAAAAAACTTCTGCATCTCGGCTTATTGTACGACTTCGCCGAGCCCCACCTTGTTGTCTGCTGCTTGAAAGAGCTTCATCGCATCAGGCAGCAACTCACGCAACGCCGCGGCGCGGCTAGCGTCGGAGGGATGAGTGGACATGAATTCCATCGGAGCGGCCCCCGCCTTGGCTGACGAAAATCGTTCCCAGAAAACTGGCGCTTCAGACGGATCGTAGCCTGCTTCTGCCATCAGCATGATGCCGATTTGGTCGGCTTCCATTTCATGCTTACGACTGTATGGGAGAATAACCCCGTATTCAGACGCGGCTCCGTATGCCGTCAGTACCATTTTCTGTTTTTGCTCTTCCTGATTCTGCATCACATAGCCGACCAGTGACTTGCCTGCATTCTGTGCGGTTTGGAAGGTCATGCGTTCGCCACCATGGCGGGCAATTGCATGAGCAATCTCATGTGACATTACAACGGCCAATCCGGCTTCATTTTCGCAGACCGGAAGAATCCCTGTGTAGACAGCCACTTTGCCACCAGGAAGACAAAACGCATTCTGCGTCTCGGATTCAATGACGTTGAATTCCCATTCAAAGTCGGGGCGTTTTGCAACTGCCGCTATCCGCTGGCCGACGCGTCTCACAATCTCTGAGGCCTTTTCGTTTTTCGTGAGAGGTTCAGACTTCAGGACTTCCTGATACGCCGTCAATCCCATCTTGTTTTCTGATGCTTCAGTCGAAAGTAGAACCTGCTTGCGATTCGTCATGGGAACCTGTTGGCAGCCAATCAGCACCAGCGCGATCGACGAACTGCAGGAAAGCAGCATCGCAGAGATCAAGGTCCAGCGTATCCGCGACATCCGTGTCTTTGCGGTGAAATTCATCAAATCCCCCCCCGGGTTTGGTGTAGTTCTGCAGTGTCGTCGCGGGCTCAACAAATCGGAGTCACAGCGCGGATCAACTACAGAAGTGTATCGGCAGCGGGAAATTTCATTCAAAGCGAGATTTTCAGGCATTGAAAGCTTCTTCGTTCAAAGGACCTGCAAAAATGGGCGGTTCGGCGAACTCGCGGCAGTTTTTGAGGGTCGAAAGACCTTGCAGGTGAGATTCGCCGGTCCGGTGGACTCTCAACGGCTCGAAATCTCGCTACACTGGGATACCACTGTAGCGGACACCATAAACGTGGCCGATCAGTCAAATTCTGGAAACTGTCGCTGAGAAATCCTCTGCAACGCGCGTTTAGGTTCAGCGGGAGCATCAGTGAAATGTGGCGATCTGAAGTTGATAATTCGATTTAAATAAAACACTCAAGTAACGGGCGTCTTTCATGTCTCGCAAGGTTTATGTCGCTGGAAAGCTGGTTCCGGCTGAACAGGCAACGGTCAGTGTCTTTGACCACGGACTGCTTTACGGCGATGGGATTTTCGAAGGTATTCGAGTCTACGGCGGCAAAGTATTCCTTCTGAAAGAGCATATCGATCGCCTTTATGAGAGCGCATTGGCGATCCGCCTTGAAATTCCGATGGTTCACGCCGAAATGGTGAAAGCTGTCGAAGACACCGTCAAAGCAAACGACATTGCGGACGGGTATGTACGATTGGTGGTAACGCGTGGTTCAGGTTCACTGGGACTGGATATTCGTCGCACCAGCAACCCGCAGGTCATCATTATTGCGGATACGATTTCGTTGTATCCTGCTGAACTTTATGAAACGGGCATGAAGCTCGTGACTGCTGCCACAATTCGCAATCATCCCGGCGCGCTCAGCCCACGCATTAAGTCGTTGAACTATCTCAACAACATTATGGCGAAGATTGAAGGCACCGACGCTGGCACAGTTGAAGCCCTGATGCTGAATCACAACGGCGAAGTTGCTGAATGTACCGGCGACAATATCTTCATCATCAAGCATGGTGTGCTGAGGACGCCACAGCCGGATGCGGGGATCCTGGAAGGCATCACGCGCAACGCCGTCATGAAACTGGCCGTTGCAGCGGGTGTGACTGTTCAGGAATGCGTACTGACACGCCACGATATCTTTACGGCCGATGAATGTTTTCTGACGGGGACTGCTGCCGAAGTGATCGCCGTGATTAGCCTTGACGGCCGAAAGATCGGATCGGGCACGCCTGGGCCGATTACGAAGGATCTTCTGAAACGCTTCCGCGTACTGACGCAGAACTAGCACTCAGTTTGGCATATTGCTTCATCGCCGGATTCGTGAGAATTCGGCGATGCAACTGAGACTCTGACGAGTTCATCTCCTGAAATAGTCTTTCAAGAATCCTGAGAACCGCAATGGCTCGATCGCGAGATCTTTTTGACGATACGACGATGACTTTCGGCGAGCACCTTGAAGTGCTTCGCGTGCATGTATTTCGAGCTGTGCTGGGAATTGTGATCGCTGTTTCCATCACGCTGTTTTTCGGCGACAAGATCTTTTACTGGCTTCGCACTCCTGTTGAAAACGCCATGCGAGCCAGCGGCATGGAAAACATCACGATCGACGTGCCGAAGGAGAGCTTTTATTCCTATCTCAAAAGCTGGTTTGTCGCGAAAGAAGTCGAGCCCGAAAAGGTCATTGTCAACCCAGACGAACTGCGTCCCGATCAATTGCGAGTTGGCATGCCAAAGTCTGAGCTGAGGAAAGCTTTAGGCGATTCTGCACCAGCCGGGGAAGTTGTTGCTGATGAGACGGTGTTTGTTGTCCTGACAGCTCCGGAATTTGCGCAGCTTCGGAAGGTTGTTGATAATTCGAACAAGCTGACAACACTGCGAATGGAAGAAGGATTCATGTCGTACATGAAGGTCTGCTTCTTTGCCGGTTTGCTGCTGGCCTCGCCGTGGGTGTTCTATCAATTGTGGCTGTTTATCGCCGCTGGTTTATATCCGCACGAACGCAAATATGTTCACGTGTATCTGCCCATGAGCATCGCCCTGTTCCTGCTGGGCGCGTTGGCCGGCTATTTCTATGCGTTTCCGTTAATGCTGGACTTTCTGATTGGCTTTAATAAATGGCTGGGGATTGGGTTTTCTCCACGCCTGTCGGAATACATTAGCATGGCAATGCTGATGCCGCTGATGTTTGGGATCAGTTTCCAGTTGCCGATGGTGATGGTATTCCTGGAACGGATTGGGGTCTGCACCGAAGAAACGTACCGCAAGAATTGGCGAATTGCGGTGCTGGTGATTTCAGTCGCTTCAATGGTTCTGACGACATCGCCGGACCCATGGAGTATGTTGCTGCTGATGATCCCCTTGATGCTGTTGTACGTCTTCGGCATCTATCTTTGCCGCTTCCGCATCGGCGGCCCCGCCAGCCCGATTCGATAGTGAAGTCGCTACTTCTCCTGCATTCGATCAAGCTTACAAATTCTGGCGGCGGTTGAGATCCGTACCAACAGCACGCCGGCGCGCAATAGCCCCAGCGACGCAAAGATCACGACTGATGCTTCTACAATCTTAGGACTGTCAGCCGAGAGCGCGAAGTTCAGTCCAATTCTCATGACGATGAGACCGGCTGCGACCAGAATCCAACCTGCAATTTCCCGAATCCAGAACAGCATTGAAGGTACTCCTGCAATCCAAAACTAAAAACTTCAGAGTTCTCTTACGGCTTCAGACCAGCAAAGTTCTTTTCATTCAGCTGCCCCGGTGCGGCATCGACATCTTTTCGTTGGCGTGCCACTTGCCGACGAGACTTCAGGCGACCGCGGACTATCATTCTTAAGTCGGCATGATGGCTGAGAAGCAAAACAGATCGCAGGTAGATGCGAGCTTGCTCACGAGTCATCTGTCGCCATGCGGTTTCGTTAAACATAATCCATAAGGCAACGATGCTGCCCAGCAATAAAGAGCAACCCGGAATGAATGCTTCGTTTGTCATCCATGCTCGCAGATTCTGATTAAATGTCTGTGGCGTCGGCAGTGAGCTGAGCAGAATTCGAGAGACAAAAATCGTCCCCATCAGAATCGCGCTGCCGCGAATTGCGGCTCCGAGTATTTGAGGAATTTCACGAATAGCTTTCCCGGAATCAAACACCATTTCACCCCTCAACACTGCCCCGAAAGTGGTAAAGAATGCGGCGATCGGGCGTTTTGCGGCTCGTTGAAGCAAACTACGATTTCGATTGATGAACATCAGTAGTGTCAGAATCAGAAACACTGTCAGGATTCCCACCAGTCCGCTAAAAGCATCTCCATGTTTTGTCTCGCGAAAGAACAAATCTGCCTGAACGGCCACCAGCACCAGCACTCCGCCCCAGAATCGCAGTGAGAGCAGAACAATAGCGATCATGAAGATTCGAAGAAGCAAGTTCAGGTCCGGTGCAACAAGAAACATAAACCCGGCAACGAACGCGATCACGGACCCGATGAACAACGCGCTGAACTGCGAAGTCTCCATGGTGCGTTCGAGAACCACAGGTTCGCGGGCGTTGGTTGCTCTGCGACCTGACGATGAATTGCTGTCACGAAGCGACGCACCACGATCACTCATACGGCCGGGGCTTTCTTCGCCCCGCTCAGTCCAGCCGCGGCCACTCGAATCCGTTCCACTAGAATCTTCGGAATTCACCGCATGCCTCCCGCAGCCACACGGCCTGTTCGAGCGATCGACATCTGGCTGAGCACTAGTTGAATGGCGTTGGCTTCGCCAGAAATTGCGACAGCAGTTCCCGTGCGTCGCAATTCATATTGCAGCCTGGCGGAAAGTTCACGCGTTCGAGTCTGCTCAGCGGCCAGCAACAAATCTTCAGCCGACATGGAACGAATTTCTGTTGATTCTGCAGTAGGTCGAAGAAACGTGGGCGAGGGACAAACGATGGCCACACGATGATGGCGAGCCAACGCCATCTTGATCGCAGGCATCAGATGTGACAAACTCGGAACGCATTCCAACAGATCGGCCAGAATTACAAAGACCTCGTTATCACGAGCACGTGTGACGGCCTGCGACAATGCCGCACTTAAAATTTCCATGCGAGCCATGCCGTCATGGAAACCGCGATTGCGAACCGACACCACAGGCTCCATCCATGAGAGTCCTGACTGACTTAGAAAATGCTGAGCGAAAGTCGCCATGAGTGGATCGTCATAGACCAGCTGCAATTGCTTCACTGGCGACAGTTTATAAAGTTGAGCCAGCACGGCCGCCAGGCGATATCGTTCCCTCAGCCTGCGTTGCGCCCAGGGGGAAATCGGAAACAACAGAAACGGAATATGATTGACGCGTGCATCAAGCAGCTCGGGGAATTGTTCCGCAGCCACGGACATTGCAGCATCCAGCAGCTGATTGGAAAGACGATCCGGAACGGGTGCAGGATTAACGCTGAAATCAGAAAGTGCCTCCAGCAATCGATGGAAGCCACGATCGCCTGTTCCGGAGGGAATCCGCCGCAGGCCGCGTTCGTCAAACAGCATGGCTCCAACAGGGTCGCCAACGGCAACTGCAGCTTTTGCGACGCTTGCTGCGACATAATTCATTTGGTCGATCAGTCGCATTCCGTAGCCGCCCGCTCGCGTTCCTATCGAACCGTCAACGAAGAGCTGCAGTCGGACGGGAACTTCAGATTCGTATTGTCGAGTCATCAGTTTGTCGCGGCGTGCAGAGACTTTCCATGCGATGCTTTTCGGAGGATCGCCGGCGGCATATTCACGAAGCTCCAACAGTTCCGATCCCATGCCGGACCGTTGCAGTCTATGGATACCATGTTGCGGCAACGCGTTGATTCGCTTCACCGTCGGCTGTGCGTCACCAATATTTTGAAACGCTGGCAACACGCGAAAGTTCTGCACCAGCGGAATGAATCGTTCGGCACGAAAGAAGCCCTGGCGATCTGTCATCACAATGCGGAAGCCCGGTAGCCGCAATTGGCCAGCCCCAAGAACTCTGCCACGATACCGAAACACGGCCGAACGAATTCGCGATCGAATTGTAACGTCGTTGTCCTGATCCAAAACAGATATATTTTCAGGGATAACATCGCGAATCTGAACGTCTGCACCGATTCCGATCATCGAGGTCGTAAGTCGAACCTCGACGGAGACCTGGCGACCGGCCCACAAAATGCCATTCGGTTCAGTCCGTCCATTGACACTTCGTTCAAATTTCAATTGAGGCAGTTCATACATGACTCGCCAGGTAAAATACGCCCATTCGACCAGTATCCATGTCAATACCGACAGCGACAACAACGACAGCCCGGTTTGTTGTCTCAGGACGCCAAGAAACAGCCCGGCGATCGCGGGCAAAGCCAGCCATCGCGCTAAAGCGGTCATCGGCGTCTGTCCTGCAAGACAGGCACGGATCGAATGATGGCTGCGATCACATTGGAAACCGTGCGACCGTCCATTTCGGCTTCCGGTCGCATGATCAATCGGTGCGCCAGCACAGGAACACAAACAGCCTGAATATCTTCATGCGTCAAATATCCACGACCAGACAGTAGCGCGTGGGCACGTCCAGCTTTCATCAAGTTGATGGCTGCACGAGGACTGGCACCGAGGATCAGATCTGGATGTTCACGACTTTGACGCACCAGATCGATGATGTACTCCTGCAGTTCGCGCGAGCCGTAAACCGTGTCGAGTTGTTGCTGAATTGAAAGGATCTCGGCCGCAGTCGTGACAGCTGTGGGCTTGACGGTCTGTCGACTGTGAAGTTCCAGCATATCGACTTCCTGTTCGCGTTCCGGATAGCCCACAAAAATGCGAAACAAAAATCGGTCCAGCTGCGCCTCGGGAAGCCGATAAACGCCTTCCTGCTCAATTGGATTCTGCGTGGCGAGTACCATGAACGGTGATGGCAATGGCAGCGTCTTGCCTTCAATTGTGACTTGTCTTTCCTGCATCGCTTCCAGCAGCGC
>JANOZG010000712.1:0-3317 GCA_031429275.1 Planctomycetota bacterium | reverse complement strand
TCATTCGCCGCGTTTTGCCATTCGGGCGTCTCGGCAAATTCAAACATTCCCTGCTGCGAATTCATGGCGCAAGTTTAGTTCGACTGTCCCGGATTCACCACCAAGAGCAGGAAATCGGGACAAAAAAGTGGTAACACTTTCGTCCCTCCGACTGATCTTGCCGAGAATTGGTCGAACGGGACGATCGCCGGTTTTGGGGCATCTCTGGGCCAACCGCGCTGCGCCTTTGGTTCTTTGTGCGTCGCCTATTTCGCAGCGACCGCTGCTTTCACCGCCTCAGCCACCAACGACACCCGAAAGCCGAGGGCACCGTCGAGGGACGCCGGGGCGAAGGCGCGGCGATCCGACGACCGGCAGGCGGATGCGGGGTAGTACCAATTGCCACCCCGCATTACGCACTCGGAAGCGCCGGAAAATGGACTAACAGGGTTGATTGCGGGTTCCGCCTGGAATTGGTTGTACCAGTCCGGATTCCAACCGTCCTGCACCCATTCCCAGACGTTGCCGTGCATGTCGTAAAGCCCAAACGGATTCGCTTTCAACTCACCCGTCGCATGCGTCCGTTCCGCTTTACCAAACCAACCCGCACTCACCAGGTCTTCGTCCTTGTCGCCAATCCAATACTTTGTGGTCGTCCCGGCACGGCAGGCAAATTCCCGTTCCGCCTCGCTGGGGAGCCGGTAACCGGTACCGTCCAGTGGTGTGATCGTTTCGCCGGCGCTGAAGTCGAACGGCTTGAGTTTCTCATGCGTGCTCAACCGGGCGCAGAATTCCGCTGCGTCATGCCAACTCACCCGTTCTACCGGGTGATCGGCCGTCTCCATCCCAGCGACTGCCTCTTTGCCCAAGCCCATTGGGGCGAAGTGTGAGGGATTCACGCCCATCACTTTTTCATACTCCGCCTGCGTGACTTCATTCACGCCCAGGTAAATCGGCTGCGTCAGAATCACCGTGTGTTGCGGGGCTTCGGATTTGATGCACTCCTGCCAACGCCTGTCGTCTGTGGCAACGTCCCTGATGGCGACTGCGATCTCCTCCGGCGTGCTCCCCATCGTGAACTCGCCGGGCGGGATGAGCACGAACTTCATGCCGATGCTATTCGTGTACAAGACCGGGACACCGATGTACCTCGCCCATGCTTTCTGATAGGCCCTGGCCTGCGCTTCGTCGAACGGCGCAACAGCGGGCGGCGGTGCATCCTGCGGCCATTCGTTCCACGCGGTCCGTTTCGCAGTCGGGGCCATTTCCGCCATCCAGATGTCATATTGGCCGAGGCCACCTGGACGGTTGGATTCAAAATAGAGCATCGTGCCATCCGGCGACAGCGAGCCGTGTCCTTCGTCTGCCGCCGAATTCACCTGAAGACCAGCATTTTCTGGTGGACCAAAGTCGTCCCGAACAGAGTCGCGACGACTCAACCACAGGTCGAATCCGCCAAGTCCTTCGCTTCGCATCGCCCTGAACATCAACGTCAAAGCATCGCTCGAGAGCCAGGGTTGGCTTTCGGGGCCCTCCGTATTGGCCTGAGCACCGGCGTTGACAGGCACGCCGAAAATGTCGTCCACGCTTTGACGCGTCGCGATCCAGAGATCGCTGCTGCCGTATCCGCCTTCACGATCTGAACCGAACACAAGCGTCAATCCGTCGTCGAAGAGAAACGGACAAAAATCCCAATGGCTGCTGTTCACGTTTGGCCCGAAGTTGCGGGCTTCCGACCAGGGACTCTCCAGCGATTCTCGTGTCGAAAACCATAGATCCTGGGCTCCCTCACCTCCGGGACGATCCGAGTCGAACACCAGAGTCAGCCCGTCCGAAGTGAGGCGTGGATTTGTGTTCGTCTCTGGGCTGTTGGCAGGGGAGTCGAGTAATTCTGGTGGTCCGTACCCGGATCCATCTGCCAGACGTGCAGCAGTCCACAGGTGATACGGAGCCCCGGTGGCGTATGGCCGATGAAAGATTACGATAGAGCCGTCACTGGAAAATGCGGGTGAACCATCGGCTTCTGGACCGTTCAACTGGCTGAGATTCACCGGTGGTAACCACACATTGCCGGCGACTGTCGAGCGCACTGAGTCACTGCCCTCGGAATCAGCTGGTTCGCCTGCGGGGATCGGGGTGTCCCCGACTGTTGCCGACACTGGACCAACCGGGAGCGTTTCGATTCCAGGGTCAGCGTGCCGAATCCGCTCCACAAGCAATGCGACCAGTACAAGCGAAGTCAGCCCGACAGCCGTGGCCAGCTGTTTCCTGCTGATTCGACGAGCGGGTGATTTGGGCTTGCTTGCGTATTCATCCAGAGCGACAGCCAACTCGGCAGCGGACTGATACCGATCCTCAATGCGATGGGCCATGGCTTTCAGGCAGATCGCCTCAAGGCGCGGATTCACGTCGGCGAGTTTCGACGGAGGGGACGGTCGCTGGCCGGATGTGATTTGTCCCAGCACAGAGAGCCCGGCTCCTTCAAACGGACGATGATGCGTCAGCAACTGGTACAGAATCACTCCGAGGGAGTACACATCAGTTCGCGGTCCAACCCGGTCATGTTCCGCGTTGACCTGCTCTGGAGCCATATAAGCGGGACTGCCGATGATCAGACCGCTGTGTGTGATCTCGTTTTCCGACGCAGCGTCGCGCGACGCCAGGCCAAAATCCATCACGATCGGCTCGCCACGCGAGTTGAGCATCACGTTGGATGGTTTCAAGTCGCGATGCACGATGCCGTCCTCGTGGGCCGACAGCAGCGCGCGGGCAATGATGCCCACAGTATTGATGATTTCAGCCTGCGAAAGTTTGGCGTCGGAGATGCTCTGGCCTTCCACATACGCCATCGTCAGATAGTGGCGACCGTCGAATTGTCCCACGTCGTAAACAGGACAAAGGTTGGGGTGATGCATCGTGGCCATCGCCCGGGCTTCGCGGCGGAAGCGTTCAATCGCGACCGCCTTGACCTCAGGCCGGTCATCGAACTCGGGGAACTTGATCGCAATATCGCGATCCAATTCCTGATCATGAGCCAGATAAACGCTGCCCATGCCCCCGCGACCCAGCAGCTTCTGCAGCTTGTAGCGGCCGAACTGCCGTGGCAGGACATCGTGCCGCGAGTCCAAAGCAATCGTCCGGGAAAACGTCGCAGGCCGCTTTCCCACCTTATCACCAACCAGCGACTGCCCCGTGTCGTCGAAGACAACCGTCTGTGTCAGCTCCAGTGCACCGTCGGAATCAGATGCAAAGCCAAAGGCGCGTTTGATCTGCTCGACATAATCCGGAAAACGCGACTCGTATTCAGCGGGATGCGGCAGCTCGCCGCGCGACCGGCG
>JANOZG010000711.1:0-3611 GCA_031429275.1 Planctomycetota bacterium | reverse complement strand
GCGAATTGTACCTCTGGGGGATCGCGTGGTGCTGAAGCGAGCCGAAGCTGAAGCGAAAACTGCCGGGGGAATTTTGCTCCCGGATTCAGCTCAAGGCAAGCCACAACGTGGCGAAGTTGTTGCTATCGGCGACGGCTATGTCAACGACAAAGGCGAAAAGGTTGCATTGACAGTGAAAGAGGGCGATCGAGTGATTTTCAGCTCTTATGCTGGCGACGAAATCACTGTCGGAGACCAGACTTATCTTCTGATGCGCGAAAGCGACATTCTGGCGACCGTGTAGTTTTCAGTCACCTGAATCTACCGGCATTCGGCTCGCCACTGGACTCTTTGGGCTTCAGTGACTACGCACGTTAGAGATCTCAATTTTCAAATCTCAGATTTCAAAATTTTAAATAGAATCCATCGGAGAATTACGACATGGCAAAGATGATTGCCTTTGATCAGGAAGCTCAGGAAGCCATGCGTCGAGGCGTCTCGAAGCTGGCTCGTGCCGTCAAAGTTACGCTCGGCCCACGCGGTCGCAACGTGATCATTGAAAAGAGCTTTGGCTCGCCGACCGTGACGAAAGACGGTGTTACCGTCGCTCGTGAGATCGAACTTCCGAACAAGTTCGAAGACATGGGTGCTCGCATGGTTCGCGAAGTGGCTAGCAAGACCAGCGACGTTGCAGGTGACGGCACCACAACAGCGACAGTCATGGCAGAGGCCATTTATAATGAAGGCTTAAAAGCCGTTGTCGCAGGTGTCAGCCCGCTCGACATGAAGCGTGGTATGGACAAGGCTGTGAACGACATCATTGAGCAGCTTCGCGGCATGGCTCAGGATTGTCGATCCAAGAAGTCAATCGCTCAGGTAGGCACAGTTGCCGCCAACGGCGATGCCGAAATCGGTCAGATTCTGGCAGATGCGATGGAACAGGTCGGCAAGGACGGCGTGATCACTGTTGAAGAAGGCAAGAGCCTTGAGACCAGCTTCGAAGTTGTCGAAGGTCTCCAGTTCGACCGTGGTTATCTTTCTCCCTACTTCGTAACGGATTCAGAAAGCATGGAGTGCATTCTGGAAGACGCTTACGTTCTGATTCATGAAAAGAAGATCTCAAGCATTAAGGACCTGGTTCCGGTGCTGGAGAAGGTTGTGAATTCCGGCAAGCCGCTGCTGATCATCGCTGAAGATCTTGAAGGCGAAGCATTGGCAACTCTGGTAATCAACAAGTTGCGTGGGACTTTCAAGATTGCCGCTGTCAAAGCACCAGGTTACGGCGACCGCCGCAAGGCCATGTTGCAGGACATCGCCATTATGGTGGGTGGCACGGCAATTTTCGATGACCTTGGCGTAAAACTGGACAGCATCGAATTGGCTGACCTTGGAACGGCCCGCAAGATCGTCATCGACAAAGACAACACAACCATCGTCGAAGGTGGCGGCAAAAAGGGCGACATTCAGGCTCGCATCGAGCAGATTCGACGCGAGTTGGCGAACAGCACCAGCGACTACGACAGTGAAAAACTGGAAGAGCGAATCGCGAAGCTGGCTGGTGGCGTTGCACAGATTAACGTCGGTGCAGCAACTGAAAGCGAAATGAAAGAGAAGAAAGCTCGCGTAGAGGATGCACTGCATGCGACTCGTGCTGCTGTTGAAGAAGGTATTCTTCCTGGCGGCGGCGTTGCAATCCTGCGAGCTTCAATGGCCGCAAAGCCGGGCAAGCTGACTCATGACGAAAAGGTCGGATACGACATTATCGTACGTGCCTGCCGAGCTCCATTGACGCAGATCGCTGACAACGCCGGCGTTGACGGCGGTGTGGTCTGCGAAAAGGTTGCAAACTCTGAAGCCAACATTGGCTACAACGCTGCCACTGATAAGTACGAAGACATGGTGAAGGCCGGTGTTATCGACCCAACCAAGGTGACTCGCACGGCTCTCCAGAACGCGGCCAGCGTTTCAACATTGCTGCTCACCAGCGACGCGTTGATCGCTGAGAAGCCGAAGGACGACAAGAAAGGTCACGCTGGACACGGCGACGAAGACATGTACTAGACAAGAACAACAACCCGTTGGCGGATTCGCCAACGGGGTTTTCGCCTTCGAAAAAATAAACCCCGGCATCTTACGGATGCCGGGGTTTTATTTTTAATGGTTCATGATTGAATCAACTCAGATGTTACCATCCAGCTTTTCAACAATTTCATTCAAAGCGTCACGCATCTTTTCTCGCACTGATTCTGGTTGTTTGTCGAGAGCTTTCAACAATTTCGGCGTCAATGCCTTGTTGAGTTTATCCATCATCGATGAAGCTCGTTTCCAGAATTGTTCGGGGGTCAATTCCTGACGCTCACCAGATACCTCAGATTCTGCGTCGCGAACTTTCTGTGCGGGAGCAGCCGCATCGGCGCGAAACGGCGCGTAACTTTCGCCAGCATCACGAGCAACCATATCCATGGTGGCCGTTCCACCGCGTTCGCCACTTGGCATCCCGGCGCGGTCGCCCATACCACTTGGCGTAAACTGTGATGGATCAACAACGCGCGACAAGGGAACAGTTGACGTGTCAAACCCCAGCGGTGCTGCCCATTCAGAATAGCCCTCTGATGATTCAGCAAACAGGTCTTCCCCACGCTGTGCCCTGCGCCATGCTCTCATTTCCGCAACGGTCGCGTCAGAATCCTGAGCCCAGTTGAGGCAGTCATCTGCGTCATCCCAGTTCAATGCAACATAGAAGAATGACCATTTGAGCGACGGGAACTTCTCGTGGGTATTTCCAAATGCCTCCCAAACCCGTCGACGCTGAAAGATCTGGTCACCGCTGAGTCCAACCATTTGACCAAATTCCGCATCAGTGCGGCCGCGAGCATAACGCTGCGTCCAGTTGGAAGCACATTCACCCACGACCCAGTTGCACTGACTAACTGCTTCACGAGCCCGGGAAATCAGCAGTTCCTCTGTTTCTTTCACGAATCTGGATCCTTTGAAGTTAAGTTCACCACTGAGATTTTTACGCCACAACAATCTGACGAACTTTCCATCCTACGCAGAGAAATTCCCGTGTGCTACTGTTGAGCCCCCGAACCATGCGAAATCCCGAATGTCCTTAGATTCGCCGGATTCTCTTTCGTAAACAGCAGACTTGAATGCGCATATTTCTGCCTCAACACATGGTGAGAATTCCAGGTTCTGGATTTGGCCCTCAATTTCGACAGGATTTCACTGCAGCAGGGTAGACCTTCGGCCGATACATTCGGTATAAAACTTGAACGCAGTGCGAGCGGTAAAGTCTGCTCAAATTGCCCATTCAAAGTTTTGAATGTTCAAGAGTCTGGGGGGATAGCCAAGTGGCTAAGGCAACGGATTGCAAATCCGTCACGCGTGGGTTCGACTCCCACTCTCCCCTTTTAAAGCTCGGTTGTGCCGTTATTGGTCAACCGGGCTTTTTTTGTTGGCCTGAATTTCATTTGTTGCCCCGTTCAGGCAGACTCAAATGCTTTGGATCGAGAACGGAATCGATCGACGTTTGAACCTGAGCACGCAGGTTGCTATTCTTCGCCCCTTCCAACTTGGCACTCTGTTTGAATTTCGGAGATTACTGGCTCATGGGAACGAAGAAGACGGGT
>JANOZG010000710.1:0-15593 GCA_031429275.1 Planctomycetota bacterium | reverse complement strand
CCGGACAGTGAAACCTATTCGCTGATCGCATTGGAATATCGCCGCGAACTATATCTGCGAGCGGCCGCGTTTGTTCGCACGGACGTCGATGCGGATACCTGGCGAGCTTTTGAAATGACGGTGATCGAAGGCCGAAACAACGCCGAAACCGCACAGGAACTTGGAAAATCCATCGGGACGATTTATGCCGCCCGCAGTCGCGTGATGAAACGCCTGCGTGCAGCCGTTGCGGAAATTGAGGAATCACAACAATGAAACAACAAACCTGCAGTCCTGAGCGGCTTGATGCATTCCTACAGAATGAGTTGAGTGATTATGACGAGGAACAGTTGACTCGACATTTGGACGAATGCACCGAGTGCCGTGAAGAACTGGAAAGTCGCGCGGCGGAACAAGAAGCGTGGCAGGAGGCATCCAGCCTGCTTGGCGGATCAACTCAGCAGTCGGCTGCCGTGATCGGCGATCATCGAGCGGCGACTGTTCGTTCGCCGCAAATCGAACAAATTCTGCAACAGCTCGCGCCGACCGACGATCCAGCATCACTTGGTCGCATCGGCGGTTATGAAGTGACCGGAGTTGTCGGAGCTGGCGGCATGGGTGTAGTGCTCAAGGCTCATGATCGTTCGCTCGATCGGATTGTTGCGATCAAAGTCATGTCGCCACACCTGGCCAGCAGCGGGTCAGCTCGCAAGCGATTCGCTCGTGAAGCCAGGGCGGCTGCGGCAGTCCTGCATCCGAATGTGATTGCCATTCACAGTGTCGCGAGTGAGGATGCGAGTCCTTATTTGGTCATGCCATATGTACGCGGTGCATCGTTACAGAAACGCATTGATTCGCAGGGACCATTGCCGCTGAAAGACACGCTACGGATTGGAGCACAAATCGCGGCAGGGCTCGCGGCCGCTCATGAACAAGGGCTGGTGCATCGTGACATCAAGCCAGCGAATATTTTGCTGGAAGAAGGCGTCGAGCAAGTCACGATCACCGACTTCGGGCTGGCTCGAGCCGTCGATGACGCATCAATGACCTGCAGCGGCGTGATCGCTGGAACGCCGCAATACATGTCGCCCGAGCAAACACGCGGCGAGCCCATTGACGCTCGCAGCGATCTCTTTTCACTCGGCAGTGTTTTGTACGCCATGTGCGCTGGCCGTTCACCGTTTCGAGCTGAAACGACTTATGGAGTGCTGCATCGGATCGCTAACGACAATCCGACACCGGTTTGCGAAGTCAACTCCGATGTTCCTGTTTGGCTAGGCCAGATCATCGAGCGACTGATGGCCAAACTGCCCAATGATCGTTTTGAATCAGCGACGCAAGTTGCCGAGTTGCTCGAAGGCTGTCTTGCTCATCTGCAGCAACCGGCAGCGATGCCATTGCCAGCCATTGTAGAGCAGTTGTCTCAACTGCATCCCGAAGCGTCAACCGCGCCGCAGCCCGCAAAGAAACAATTGAGACAACTGTTCTACCATCTTACACCGATCGGCAAACTCTCCGCCGCTGCGGCCTTCGCTTTTGCGATGATCTTCTTGGGGGTGGTGATCGTACTGGAGTTGGATAAGGGGACACTAACGATTGAATCTGAGTTGGACGATGTGCCGGTTCGCATCATGCAAGGTAACAAGGTTGTCGATCGGTTGACTGTGACCAAGCTGAGCAACTCAATTCGCGTTGCTGCTGGCGCCTACGTCGTGGAACTGGAGGTGAAATCGGATGGAATGACTATTGAGAATAATCAGGTCTCATTGAAACGTGGCGCAACTGAACACATAAAGATTCGACTTTCGACGACAGACGTTAACTCAACTGCCGGTTCATCAAGTATTTCTGACGCAACCAGCCAATCGCTACAGGGCGTCTGGGAATTTATCTCTGTTGAGTCTGACGGTGTCGTTACAGAATATAAAACACTTAAGACGCAACCTTCGATGGCACGACTGACGATCACAGGTGAGATGTGGATGGTGAAAGCAGGAGATGGAAGCAATGGCTCAGACCTTGGCAGCGGTGGCCATCGCGTCAGAATTGATGGCAACAGGCTAACGTTCAACGGCACGACCACCTCCATGCCTGGTTTAAGCGGCAGCAACAACGAAATTTCGACGATCGGCTACGGACTCTTTAAGCTCGACAGCGATTCGCTGGTTTATCTCATGACGCCAGCGGTGGCAGGAGGCGAGTTAATCGGCCAGAGTGAACCGCCGGTCAAATTCCCCGGGTCCTTTGAAACTAAAGGAACGCAAAACAACGTCTTTCGACTACGAAGAGTAAGTGAATCTGCCGTGCGCGATCCTGATTCGTCAAACACAATGCCAACATTGAAGTCATCGCCGGAGTTTCCACCAGTCAAGATTCTGGTTCATGACGAAGAAGGTAAACCGTTGAAAGGAGTGCAGGTGAGCCTGTTCCAGGTGACAAAGAAAGAAGGCGGTCAGATCCTTGAAATTAATGAGACTTCTGCTGCGAGCGGCACAGCAGTCAATCGAAACTTGCCGTATGGACATTACGAACTCTCGGCGAGGACCTCCGATGGCTGGTATCTGACTGGCTACGGCAGCAAGCTCAACGTTGAATTTGAAAAAGGGGTGGACGTTATCCTCGTTGCCCCCACACCAAACAGGATCGCCAAGTTGGTCATCAGCTCTGACCTAACGACTTCACCTGCGATGATCAGCGGTCTGCGATTTGGCAAATTGCAGGAGGGCAACTTTACACAATATGCTCCAGAACCAGAATTAGAATCAGACGGGAATCCAACGAGTAAGGAGCCAACAGCAAGCAGTGAGTTTGAGTCTTTCCCGACGATCACTCATGGTATTGAGCATATTGGAGCAGAGATTCGCATTGAGATTGCGAGAAACATTTCCCAGCCCGCCTCGAGTATGCAGCATATCAACACTCGCTGGTCGTGGTCTCCAACGGACAACGACAAATCGTTTCGTCGTTATCTTATCGCCAATGGACAAGCTCGAAGTTTTGACAATGGATCCGCGGCCGAAGACAAATCACTCGAACGACTTCCCGTAGAAGGCAGCGAGTTCTTCAAGCTTCCCGGCTCCAAGTATCTTGTCGGAGCCTCGTTGCTGAAACTTCGCGAACCAACTGCGTTGCCTTTAGAACTCGATATACCGGCAGGAGATGTGAAAGTATCCATTGGGCGATTCCTTGGCAATCCTAATGCGGCAGTCATGGCCGCCCTGGACTGGCAATCGCAGGAGAAACAGCCCGAGCTTTGGCTTGAGGCGATGATTCACAGCAACTCCGCATGGGTAGAACAGCTGATCAACACTGAATGGTTGACCTCGCCGGTACGCGCAGCTGGTGCTGCAACCTTTCCTTTACTTTGGCGTGAACAAGCTCTTCGGCCCGGCGAAAGGCTGGAGATCCCCCTTGGCATTCAGCGGGACAAAAAGACTCACAGCGCGCTTGAAGCACGAACGCTCGATGACGTCACATCTGTCTACAACGAGCAGACTCGCCAGTTGCGGACCGAGCTGTTCAATCCTCCGATTCCCGATTTGACGACGGACCAGATGCGAGCAGCTATGCTCGATGCGGCTGAACGATACTGTAAGCAAGGTAAGATCGAGATCGCTTCGGCCCTGGAGAACTCTGTTGTCTTGAGTCGCCTGGACGATCGGCTCACCTTCATGGGATCTTTGGGAACAGCACCGGCGAGCTTCCGTCAAATCACGCCTCAATTCCATTTCAAGATCGCGACTGATGCACTTATTGGTTTTCCTCTTCGCAAGGCGGAGCTACGTTACAGCCACAACGGCTGGTCTTCCAAAGCATGGGGCGATATTCATCCGCCGATCACTGGGACGTGGAACCTGGTGTCGGTCGAGGAACGCGGCGAAGCGCTTGCGGAAGACGCTTTCAAAGAGTGGCAACAGACGCATGCAAACTGGACGCAGCTCGCCATTGAAGAAAAGTCGCTAACCATGGGTGGCGACAAAGCCATGCAGTTTGACTTCTCGGTTGATTATGACGCTGGTGTTTCACCTGAGTATACGATCAGTCAGGACGGTGAAACAAAGTTCGCTGGCGTTTTCTATATGGGAAACAGTTTTGTCAATGAAACCACACTTGTCTTCGCCGTCGATCTCGCGGGAAGCTCAAAGCCCGGGACGTTTCATACCAAAGATGGTATGACGACGAACCTGACTTATCGGCGGGCGGCCGCGCGTGAGATACCATAATATCCGCCTCTGACAAAACACGGGGCTGTGTCCGCTGCAATAGTATCAGCCTTCAAAGTGCGGCTTGATCTCCGGGCTATTCAGGAGCACAAGAGCCCAGATCCCAAACGGAATTCCAAGGATAACACAGGGACTGCAGCACGGGATGCAGCAGATAATTGCCGCAGTCAATGCCATCCAACGCTTCTTGAGATAGTGCAAATTGTAGGCACCTACAATTACGATTGCGTTCATCGCAATTATCGCAACGCTCGCACCCAGAGCACCAACCATTCGACCTGCCCTTTCAGCTTCGTTGGCTGGAGCCTGGAAGCCAGCCCCACCAACTTCGTCACGATCCACGATCGTAACCACGGCGTTCAGAAGGTGCAGGGGGATAGAAATTCCTGCCACAATATACAGGAAAATTGCGCAGATACCGACCTTTGACAAAGCCTCGGTTCGTCCAGTTCGCGGCCCGCCGTTGCTGGCAGAGACTGGTTCAGCGTAAGGGTTATAAGAATCCTGAAATCCACCCACGCTTGTACCGAACGTGGGTTTACCTGAATCATAGCTCCATTCATCGGCTGGCACGGAGACCGCTGTCCCGCACGCCTTACATTTGAATCGCTGTCCAGCGCGTTCATCCGGTACGGAGTAGGCTTTGGCACAACCGGGGCAGGTGACGTCGATCGACATATGGAGTTCCTTTTGGAGCAGAATCGTGAGGGAAATTGGAGCAAGGTTGATATTCGTTTTGCCGAGGGCCATGGCAAAACATCTAATTTCTGTCGGCAATCCATCGCAGTTTCATGCGAACGGGTGCCTGAGTGATCTGAACACGTTGCTCGATCTTGCGAAAACCCGCTCGCTGCAACTCAAGGATGTGCCGGCCTTCGGGAACATGAATTCGGACGGGATCTTTAGGCGGGAGTTCCTGGGATTTGGCGTCTATGTAGATGATCGCACCGTCACGTTCTGACAGTGGCCAGTCAATGATCAGATTTGCGTTGTCATTTTGTCCACGGAGCAGGAAAACAAGCAGCAGTAGCACGAGCACAACGGCTCCGGCAATCCCCGAAATCATCAACGGTTGTTTTTTTGCGGCGACGTTTGCGTCTTGAGCGCTGCGGCCGCCAGATCGTTTTGCCCGCTGCGCCTTTGTTCGGAGAGTTTCATCATAGGCGACCTTCTGAACGGCGTTCAGCAGACAACGTCGCGCGGCTGACATTTCGTTGAGAAGTCGTTGCGAGTGATCAACAAGTTCGCTGTTGGCCATGTCCTGCAGGCGGCCCATGCGCTCTGTGGCGGCATCGTCAATCTTCTGGCGATCGGATTCAAAGAGTTCAAGGCCCAGCAATGTGTAATGATCCGGTGGACGATTCTCTGTGACGATTCCAAGAAGTTCACGGTAGGGATCAAATTCAGCGGGCATATTTGCACCATCCAGAGAAAAAACGTAACGACTGAGCTATATTGTCGATCATCACCTGAAACTTCAAGGATGGACGACAAATTCATCTACCTGAATGATTATGATGGTGGATATTCTATTCTCCGCCCCGGATTCGTTTGCTGTGGGCCGGATTGCATCACGTCAGTAAACATCGGCGCCCGCTGCTTCAGGCGGCGCTTGAAGCGGAATAGCGAATGGCGACTGTCGCCTTTAAACGATTTCGAATGCAGATCGACTTGCGGCGTACTGCGCCCAGAGCCGTGCGATTGCCGGAAGGATATCGCTGGCTACCGTGGCGATCGTTACTCCTCGAGCGGCATGCTCAGGTCAAATGGCGTTCGTTTCGCGATGATCTGGATGGCAAAGTGTTTTCGTGTCTGGGTGAGGCTGCGGGCTGTCTGGCATTAATGAAAGAGATCGTTGGCCAGAAGTCGTTTTGCAGTGCTGCAACGTGGATGGTGGTCTATCAGCCGGAACCTGACTGGCCGGCAGTCGACTGTGGCACGATTCAGGGAGTGACTCGCAGCGGTGGAATAGGCACGATCCAGAACGTCGGTGTGATTCCCGAACATCGTGGCCTTGGAATTGGCCGCGCGCTGGTTCAACAGGCACTGCTGGGATTTTCTCAGGTCGGCATGGGAATCACCATCCTGGAGGTCACAGCAGACAACATCGCGGCAGTGCAGCTTTATCAATCGCTGGGGTTTCGTACGATCGAGGTGATCTATCGTGACAGCACCACAGGCGAGACGCTAAGTCAGGAAGAAGCGGAATCCATGATCAGCAAATGGCCAAGGCAACTGGATTCGTAAATCCTTACCTTGCGAACGAACTCTGTGACTGCGACTGGCTTCCACGGCGAGTATTCGTGTTGACCTGAAAAAAGCTCTGAGCCACCGCTGCCCCAAGGCCATTCAGCTGCGATTGAAAATCATCCACAAACTGATGCAGGCCGTTTGCCATCACTTCATTGGCTCGTGCAAAATTCAGCTTAGCGTTCAACTGATTGGCAATTTGCTCGGCAGGATAATCGAAACGATGCGGCGGGGTGCCTGAGATCGCACGAATGCTGGCTTCTGCCTCACGCAGACAGAACCGCATTGATCGTGGAAATCGAGGATTCAGCATCAGAAAATCTACGACGTTCAACGGTTCGATGCGACCGTATTCACGTCGATACATCTGCAGGCTGCTTGTTGATTCCAGCAGCGCCGCCCATTGAACAACATCCACCTCCGATCCCACATGCTTAAGTTCCGGCAGCAGGATGAAATACTTCACATCTAAAATGCGGGATGTTTTGTCGGCCCGTTCAATTTGATATCCCAGACTTGAAAAATGCCATGCTTCCCCGCGCGACCATGTGGTCTGCGTGACGCCCACAACCTGATTCGCAGAACGCTTGATCTGTTCCAGAATACCGTGTGGTTGACGGATCACGCGATTCGATTCAGCAGCTGCTTTTCGAACGCGCAGATAAAATCGATTTACGGCTTCCCACATCGGAGTCGTCAGGTTCTCGCGAATTGATCGCGCGTTCTCGCGGGCTCCGGCAAGGCAGTTGACAACAGAATTCATGTTCAGCGGATCGAAGAGCAGGTATCGAATCACATTTTCCTGTGTCGGGGCGGAGTAGGTTTTGTTGAATTCTTCAACGTCGCCACCAGCGTGCAGCAGTGACGACCACAGATCCAGCTCACTGCCACGATACCCCAACGCAATGTTGGACGTCACATCAATGAACCTCGCCTGGTTTTCAGCGCGTTCGAGATAGCGACTCATCCAATACAACGATTCAGCGACGCGACACAGCATGATGACGTGTTTTCAATTCTAAAGGACGATGATGATGATTTCGATCGGCTCTTCAGCCCTTATTAATTCTGCAACAGCACCCAGGTATCTTTACTGCCTCCTCCCTGTGAAGAATTCACGATCATTGATCCCTCTTTGAGTGCCACTCGCGTCAATCCACCTGGCAGAACAAAAGTTTCCTTGCCGTACAGAATAAATGGTCGCAGATCGACGTGCCGTGGAGCCAGAGTCTGATTGATCACTGTCGGCACCGTTGAAAGGGTCAGCATCGGTTGAGCGATGTAATTTCGCGGGTCTTTTCGAATCGCATCGGCACAGGCTTCACGTTCTTCTTTTGTTGAACGAGGTCCCATCAGGATACCGTAGCCACCGGATTCATTTGTTGGTTTCACTACCAATTCGTGCAGATGACTGAGGACGTATTCACAATCGGCTTTCACCGAACACAGATAAGTCGGCACGTTCTCCAGGATCGAGTCTTCGCTCAGGTAGTAGCGAATGATCTCAGGCACATACTGGTACACCGCTTTATCATCGGCGACGCCGGTTCCCGGTGCGTTGGCCAGTGTCACGTTTTTGGCGCGGTAGGCGCGCATCAGGCCCGGCACGCCCAGCATGCTGTCGGCGCGGAAACATTCGGGATCAATGAAGTCATCATCGATGCGACGATAGATCACGTCCACGCGAGACAATCCTCTCGTGGTCTTCATCCACACCATGTCTTCATCGTCAACGTACAAGTCCGTACCATTCACGAGTTCGATGCCCATTTGTTGCGCAAGAAACGAATGTTCAAAGTATGCGGAATTGTAGACGCCTGGAGTTAACACGACGGCAGTTGGTGACGTGGCTTGCTCTGGTGCGGTTTTCAGCAGTGTCTCGAGCAATCGTTCGGGATAGTCTTCGATCGATGCGACGATGGAACCGTAGAATGCTTCCGGCAGCACTCGCTTCATGATTTCGCGATTTTCCAAAACGTAGCTAACGCCGGATGGACATCGCAGATTGTCTTCAAGTACGTAGATCGTGCCATCATGATTGCGAACTAAATCGGTGCCGACAACATGCGTCCAGACACCACCGGGCGGTCGAAATCCAAGGCACTCCGGACGATAAGTCTTGGCAGTCTTGACCAGTTCTTCGGGGACGACGCCGTCCTTCATGATTTTGCCGTCGCCGTAGACGTCATCCAAAAACAGATTCAACGCATGAATGCGCTGCTTGAGTCCTCGTTCAATTTTTTGCCATTCGTCCCATGCGACAGGACGCGGCACAATGTCGAAAGGCCAAACTTTTTCGTTTCCGTCGTTGTGACCGTAGACGGCGAAAGTGATGCCCTTTTCCAGTAGCTCTTCTTCCGCGTGGCGTTGCCGTTCGGCGAGGGCTTCAGCGGACATCGATGCCAGACCAACCGACAGTGCCGGATGACGAGGGGTTCCGTCCGCGGTGAGCAATTCGTCAAAGTTTCCGACAGTTTCGGTCACGCCTCAGTGTCTCCAAACTGGTTATCGATTTAAGTGTCATTTTATCAGGCAGTATGAGGGCCCACTGCACATAGTCCAGGCAACGCAGTGATATTTTTCCAATACGAATGAACACTTCGCAAGATTCATGCCATGTGACTCGGCAAACAGAAAAACCATTTAATTCTGACTCGGTCGCTCCCGAATTTCATGCCTGGACTCTAAATTGTTACATCACAACCAATGTTTACTGTCTTTGGGGGCAACACGGTGGCAGCGAAACGAACACGCCCAGACGGAGGCGATCAGGACTTTGGCTTCCTTTCCTCAGGCAACGAAGCAGAGACAGAATCCGCATCTCTTGCTCTTGATTCTACTGAATCCAGTTCCGGGTCGCCAGCGGCCGCATTTGATCAGTTCGACAAGCAAGTGGATTCTGAGCAGCCTGACTTTGACACAGCAACAAGGGACGCCGTCACATCGCCGGCGGTTGCTCCAACAACGGCTGCCTCTGCTGCACCTTTAACAACGCTCAAAAGTGCAGTACCATCGCCCCCCAGCGTCCCCGTCTCTGCGGTGGCAGCCTCCAACACTGCGCAGCCCGTCACTACCACAGCCGCCCAGGTTGCGGCAACATCATCAAGCCCAGTTGTTTCTCAAGCAATTGAATCACCCATAGATTCCGAATCAACTGAAAGTCCGACTTCACCGTCTGCAGAAAATGAAAGCAGAAAAGGCGGCAGCAGCACTCTTTCGATTGGTCTGCTTGGGTACGCAATCGCTTTGACATTGTTATTGGTTGGCTTGATAATCACCGGACGTTTGTCGCTGACCGGCAATGCTGTGCTCGAAAGCCTGCCGGACCTGCGTCCATTGGCACCAAATGAATTTCGTAAGATCGAAGACGGTGCTGAATTGCCGAAGGGTCACGTTCTGAAAATGGGTGAATCCAGACGATTTGGTGACGTTGTGGTAACTCCGGTTAAGCTCACCAAAGAGCCCTTAAAATTCCAGGGGTTTTTATCTGGCAAGGTTAACGAAAAACTGACCTCGCAGCCGGTGCTGAAATTATGGTTGAACTTTGAAAGCGTTGCGGACGACTATGCGTATCCTCCTTTTGATGCCGGCTTGATGTCGAATCGTACGCCAACGTTTTCCAGGGATCCGACGACTCTGGCGAATTCCTTCCTTACGATTTTCACGCCGTCACAGGATTCTGCCACCACGAGAAAGCTGAATTACCTCCATACCATGGATGACAATTTCGTGATCGTCGACCAAAACTCCGCGAAAGTGCTGGAGCCGGGCGAATCCATGATGACATTTATCGCCGCGAGCGAGAATGACAACGATCCACCGACAGATGAAAGCACTCAGTTTGTGTGGCGCATTCAGTTTCGAAAGGGCGTCAATGTCTCGAGCGGGAACGGCGTGACGACGTTAATCGATGTGAAGTTCTCCGGCGCTGATATCGATAAGGCTGGGTAGTGACTGCCTGATTGCTTCATCAACTGATCTGAATACGTACTCCGACCACTCACCGAAACTGTCGATGAATCATCCCGGCCTCGATTTGCAGACAGCACAAAATTCAGCGGCGAGCGTGCGCCAGCAATTGACACTCGCGGAAAACGAACGTCCGTCCATTGGCGTGATTCTTGGTTCGGGACTTGGCACTGCCGCTGATCAATTGCTCGCTGGTGGCGGAAGATCGTTGCCCTATTCATCGATTCCAGACATGCCGGTGCCGCATGTCGCAGGACATCACGGACGATTTATTTACGGGCGAGTGCGCGGTATTCGAACGGTGATGTTGCAAGGACGCATTCACAGCTACGAAGGACACGCTTTGCATTCCGTGCAATTTGGCACTCGGCTTCTGCATGCTCTGGGCGTTCAGACGTTAATCGTGACAAATGCTGCTGGCGGCATTCGAGCCGGTTTTGCGCCCGGAGATTTGATGGTCATCACCAGCCATCTGCGTCCGTTGGCAGCATCCTGGATGCGTTGGCATTCCAGCGATCATTCTGCGGCACCATCATCAGGGGCGGATATGGCGGATGGCCGATGTTCACCGGTTCCATCAGCGGGCGATCTGTTGTGGAGCAAAACACTGCGTAATCGTCTCCGCAACATCCGTTCGGGACTGCGAATTCACGATGGTGTCTATGCCATGATGACCGGGCCGAACTATGAAACTCCCGCCGAAATCCGCGCAATGCAGCGATTGGGGGCTGACGCTGTGGGGATGAGCACTGTTCCGGAAGCTTTGCTGGCGGCAGAACTTGGAATGCAGGTGCTGGGTGTTTCGTGTATTACCAATGTGGCTGCTGGTTTATCCGCCAATAGTCTCAGTCATGCCGAAGTGACCGCCACCGCTGCCGGAATCGAAACGCAGTTCGCAAATTGGATGGCTGACGTGATCGAAGCGATTGGCGAGCGGGGGACACCGATCCTCTGATTGTATTATAGTTGTAGTTCGACATAACTTACGAAACACAGGCGTTGTTACAGGTTTCGGTGTAACGTCATGCGAAGTGAAGAGCTAATCATCATTCTGCTTGTTGCTGCAGCTGTGATTGTCGTGCCACTGATCGCCATTGTTCTGTCAATTGTGGCAATTCTGAAGTCGCGCCGCGTAAAGGATCTTCAGGCACGTGTGACAAATCTGGAAATGTATGTGCGGCGTGCCGCATCCGCACAGTCGAACCAAATCAGAGACACCTCCGCCGCAATTCCTGAATCCGCGCCGCGACCTGACGAATTCCAATCCGCGAGCATCAAGGACGACGACTCCCTCGCAAAAGCACCTGCAGTCGAACGCAATGGCACTCAGTCGATGGCAGTGCAGCCGTCAGCAGCTTCCGTAGCTGACAGAGGCATGGCGAAGGAATCTGAGCCAATCGGATGGGAAACTTTCATCGGTCAAAAGGCTTTTGGCTGGGTCGCTGTTTTGCTGTTCTTCCTTGCCACGACGTTTTTTCTGCGATACGCATACCAGAACAACTGGATTGGACCAATCGGGCGCGTGGCCATCGGCGAGGTGGTCGGTGCTGTGCTCGTCGTTTCCGGTTGGCGTTATCTGCTGAAGGGCTGGATTCGATTTTCATCGATGCTCATGTCCGCCGGGATTGTCGTGATTTATCTGGCGACATATTCCGCGTTTGGCCTTTATCAGTTGCTGCCTCAACAACATGCCGGCATCTTTTTGACAATTCTGATTCTGGAATCAATGATTGCGGCCGTGTACTGCCGCTCATCCGTGATCGGCATGATCTCCGTGATTGGAGGACTCGTCACGCCCGTGCTGCTGCAGGCGGACTATGACGCGTATACTTCATTTTTCACGTATCTGATCATCTTGAACCTTGGCGTCGTTGTCGCGCTGTGTCTGCAGCGATGGAAAGCCGTTGGTTCAGTGGCCGTCGTCGGCACTCAGATGCTGTTCTGGTCCTGGTATGACGGAAATTACCATCCAGAAAAATTTGCCTGGGCTCTTGGTTTTCAGATGACGCTCTTCGCGCTGTACCTCGCTCAGAGCCTTGCCGTTGCGAAGTATCACGCGATGGCAGCCACGTGGGAAGACCTGGCTCGATTCGTTGTTAACGCGTTGTTCGGCTTTCTGGCCGTGCGTACTTTGACTCTGGAATCGTACGGAGAATGGATCGGCACTGCGGCGCTCGTTGCTGCGACTTTGTACGCCTGCGTTGGAAGACTTGTTCTCGCATGGCGTCCTGCTGACAATCGACTGCTGTTGACGTCACTGGCTGTTTCAGTGGGGTTTGTCGCATGGACGATTCCCGTTCAGGCCGATGCAAGATGGGTGGCGCTGGGCTGGGCCGCCATGAGCTTTGCGTTGTGGATTTTCGGGCTGCGAATTTCTTCCAGAGTATTGCGATTGATGGCATTGGTCCTCGGCTGCGGTGCAGTGGTTCGTGTCCTGTTTTTCGATTTACCGCTTTATGTCCGCGATCCTTTCGTTCCAGTCTTCAATCGCGTGGCATTTCCTTCGATCTCCGTTGCGGCGTTAATTCTGGCGTCCGTATGGATTGCCGATCGGTTTTTGCCACAACTGAAACGCGTTGAAAAACTGCTGATAGGAATCGCCGGAATTGTCGGCATGGTACTGTTGTGGTTACTGCTGTCTCTGGAATGCCATGGTTACTTTGTTTCGAGGTCGATGCTTGGCGGAGATGTTGAACTGTGGCGTTGGCGCGCTCAATTGGCGCTGACCGTATTCTGGACAGTTTTTGCCACGAGCATTTTGCTGCTTGGATTCAGACTTCATCGCTCCCGATTGCGTTGGTTGGCGATGGCATTGTTTGGCGTCACCGTGTTGAAGCTATTCATTCTGGATATGTCCAATGTGCAGCAGATCTATCGCATCATCGCATTTTTTGTGCTCGCCGTTGTGCTGGGACTTGTCGCCCGAGCCTATCAACGATTCAAATAGACCAAGGACTACAGAAATGGCTCATCGAATTTCCATACTGATGCCGGCGGCAGCTTTTGGTATCGCGGTCGCTTGTTGTCTATTGCCCGGTGCGCAGACAGTGGCATCCGGCCAACAGCCTGATGTCACTCGACAGGCTGATGCAATTCAACCGGCGAACATTCAGGAATCGGCCGATGCGAATGTGATGCTGGATGCCAACGATTCCACCGGCGCGGACTCTGTCGCCAAAGCAACTGACGAAGATTTGTCGCAATGGCAGTATTCAGCAGAAATAGAACTTCCTGCAGGAGACTCAATCCCAGCGGAGGGCGTGGAGAATTTCAACCTGATTGATTTCTTCGTCAACACAGACGTCTTTAGCCACGCAGCATCAAATCTTGAAGATCTGAGAATCTACAACTCAGGCGGACAAGCGGTGCCATACGCTTTAAGAATACTGGTCCCGAAATCAGTCCGCGAAACAGTGCCGACTCAGGAATTCAATCGCTCGGAACCGGAGAACGGCATTCACGAACTGACGCTGGATCTGAATCGCGACGACATCGATCACAATGAAGTGATTGTCGACACATCCGGTACAAGCTTTCGCCGATTCGTGGTTATCGAAGGGAGTAGCGATGCCAGGGACTGGAGACCACTGGCTTCCGGCAATGTCCTACGATTCCCGGCTGGCAACGAACCGTTCCAGATTCAGTCATTCACGTACGCCAACAGCCGGCACCGTTACGTACGAATTCAGATCAGCCCGGACCCACAGGCTGGCGACACCACAAATGGAAACGACGTGTTCTCAATTGTCGATGTCAAAATAGCGCAGCACCTCGAGGTACCGGGCGAGATGGTCACAACAAACGTCGTCCTTAACGCGCGTGAACCAACTCGGCAATATGGCGTGCCCGCCTCTCGATGGATCGTGGATCTCGGGGGTGACAATATTCCCTTCGATCGCCTCGAAGCCGATGTCGAAGATGCCGAATTCGCTCGTGATGCGAGCCTGGAAACGGAGTACGTGAATTCGCAGGGACGGCGATCATTCAGTTCCATTGGAGTTGCCGGAACATGGCAGCGTTTACCCGGAGATGCGGTGGTTCCAATGTTCCTGGAAGTCTACGAGCAGAGTGCAAAGCGGCTGCGACTGACTGTCGCCGACTATCGCAATAAACCGCTGACGTTGAAAGCCATTCGAGTGAGCGCGCCCGCGCGGCAGATTGTTTTCGAACGTCCGTCGGAGTCTGAATTTCCGCTGCGACTTTACTTTGGAAACCCTTCAGCAGAACCTGCGAACTATGACTTCGCCAGGAACCTGCCTGAAAAGCTGCAGAGCCTTCCCGCAAGGGCGACATTGAAATCCAGTGAAGTGAATCCTCAATATGTACCGACGCCGAAAGCGTTTACAGAACGATTTCCATGGCTCATTTACGTCGCACTCACCACTGTGAGTCTCGTGCTGGGAACGGTCGTCGTAGGTCTGTCACGAACAGCCATCGCAAACCACGACAAGGCCGCGTTCTCCAAATAGTCAGCGGAAATCGCAAATGCAACGTATGGAATCGCAAACGGCGGAATTGCAAACGGAGACATGAGACGCTTGGCGTAAAACACGCTGTACTAAGGATTGGTTTAACAATAACTGTCGGAGTTAAGAAGGACGCATCAGTTGATGCAGCCTGCCATGGAACATTTCTGGTGGACCTCCGACGCAGAATATTGAACAACTGGAATCGCAATTTAAGGCAAGAAGATTAAGAGGTAAGAAAATTAAACAACTCCATTGCCACTCATCTTCTTGCCGAAACAAAAAAACTGTTATTTGTGCCCTGGCCCTTACCGGTCCCCGTGGCTCGCCAATCCGACATTTCGTTTAATTCTGCTCGGCCTTGCAAATGGCTCTATTCAGGTGCATGCACTTAATTTTTCCGAAAATCCCGAAGCAATCTGGGTGAGGACTACGAGTAGATCTCCCGAGTCTAGCAAGAGAACATTGTCGTATCTCCCCCCGCAAGCGTGGTTTTGGTAATACCATGAAAGCTGTAACGCTGAGTCAGAATGCGCGGGTGATCCGATTGGCAATCAAGCGGCGTTCCTGATTCGACGAAGTCATGCCAGACCTGTCACGAGAGCAAGTACGTCGCGAACATCACCTCACGCAGCCGCCGAAACATAAGAACCAAACAATGGCTGCGAGCCCTTGACCCGATGGAGCCTCCCGGCTCGTTGACATT
>JANOZG010000709.1:0-3856 GCA_031429275.1 Planctomycetota bacterium | reverse complement strand
TGGTACGGAGTGGCCTGCGGTTCGAAACCTGCCGGCATTTGAGCCGTCGCGTGACACGCCAGACAGCCTGTTGTCAGCAGGAGTTTTTGTCCCGCCTCAACGTCTTCGTCCTTGAACGA
Source organism: Planctomycetota bacterium (assembly GCA_031429275.1). Classification (GTDB taxonomy): domain Bacteria; phylum Planctomycetota; class Planctomycetia; order Planctomycetales; family Planctomycetaceae; genus SXXK01. The sequence continues at coordinate 3,737 of JANOZG010000709.1, read as the reverse complement.
AGCGATCCTCGCAGCCGCCGTTTCTTTGACTTCTTTGTTTTCCGAGGCAACTTTGACTTCCAGCAGGAACGCCGCAACGTCCTTTGCTTCGGACTCTGAAAAATTGAACGCAGGCATTGAGCTCCATGCACCCAGTGTTTCCGGATGCGTCAATCTGCGAATGATATCGGCGTTGCTGGTTGAGCCGCGCAGGTGTTGTAGATCAGGAGCTTTCAGTTTCGGCAATTCATCCAATCCCGAATGGCAGGCAGCGCAACGCATCGCATCCACAAGTGCGTGTCCCTGCTGTGCGATGACGGTCGCGTGGTCCGGGATATGCGTCAAGGCATCGGCGGGAATGGGTTCCAGAGTAAAGTCTGGTGACGACCAGAAGAGTTGCAGTTTGAAATCGGAAAGTGGTTTTGCGTCCGGTTGCCTGACATTCGTTTGGAAGTCAACTTGTATCTGGTGATCGCCAGCAGACAGTTCCATGGGCTGTCCGGAATGGAATACATTCGATCCGTTCACTGACAGCACTTCGGCGTTATCGACAAGGATTTTCACGGCTCCTGAGATCTGGGCATGAAACGTGTGGCGACCGCCAGTTCTCACAAGCAAATTCCCGGACCATCTTACCGACTGAACATTTGCGGCGCGACTTTCTATATGTGAGTCGGTCCAGTCGAAATTCAATCGATGATCGATTCGAGTGACAGAAGTATCTTCAGCAGATACGGTCCCTAGGAGCCCGGGAGATGCGCCTTCTTCGTCGGCCGATACTTGCGACAAGCCCGCGATTGCAAAAACCGCAACCATGATGGTGCAGGATGTAAACGGAATTGCCAGAGCATTCGTAAGTTGTCGCATAGCATTCGTCATCCCGACAGTGCTCATTGTTGTCTATTCGATTGACTATGGCTTTGACTTCTCAGAGCGAGCCAGCACAATGGGTTGAACCCATGCCATTTCGAAACTGCCGGCCTCAGATGGGTTAGGATGAATCCGAGACGACGTGATCAGCGCGCGAACATACAATTCACTTCCATCAAATTCGTACTGGCCTTCGGGGCCCTCGACTGTTTTAAGTACTTTTCCGACATCGCTGCTGTAGACTCGTGTCAAGAGATCCGCTTGTGCTGGATCATCGGAGGCAGGCTTGGTTGCGTCATCAAACGGAGTTCGCGTGCCAATGAAATCGATGCGATAAGAAACGTTAGGTTCGGCGGCAATGCTGACTTTTAGCCCTGTCGAAGTGTGTTGAATCTCATTCAAGCTGACGCCTGATGAAGAATAGAACCTGCCGGCTTCCAGTGCTTTTACCAGAGCGTCCGGCTTGAGCGTATCCGCCAGAACCATCACCCAGCCTCGCCCGGGTTGTGCACCTTTCTGCGGCACCGTTTGAAAATAGTCGTGCGAGTCGTCCGTGGACAGTCCGTACATCACCGGCAGATTCAGCTTTGCTAATCGCCACGTATTGATGATATCCCACATCCGTTCCGTCGAAGCATGCAGCTGGTCGCCCGAATTGTGGACGGTCGGGTGTCCGTTGTAGACTTCGAAGAAGTTTTCACCCACAACCTGCATCAGTTGTTCGGCCGTGACGGCGTAACCGAAGTTTGGATGATTCAGGTGCACGAGTGTCGCTTCTCCAGATCGCTCACGCCGCGAAATGGCCGCATCCATATTACGCTGCATGACATCAACAATGTTGTCACCCTTCGTCGGCGGCAGTAGTTCGTGAGTATTCGTCGCACACATGTGTACCGGAAGCCGACTGAATGCATCAGTGATTTCTTCACCCTGGATCAGAATGAATTCCTGAGGCTTTGCCAATCGGTCGTAAACGGCATCAAATTCCTTCAGACGAACCTGTTTGCGTCCGTTGTGCTCCCGCGTTTCGACCCAGTCTGCGGGGAACGCAGCTGATAGCTTTTCGAACGCCTGCAGGCCACCTTTGTTTTTTTCAACATCAATCCAGCGTTCGTGATTATGCAGCGTATTGTGATCTGTGTAGACCAGAAACTGGTAGTTGTGATCACGATACCATTCAGCGATCAATTCCGGATAGTTGTCGCCATCGCTCCACAGAGTATGCGTATGCATGTTGCCGCGATACCAGCGTTCCGTCTCACTCGCTTTCAGGGTGACATCCTGTGCAGAGACTTGCAATACCCCCGAACAACACAGAAACGGCATGGCGATCAAAGTCACAACATACAAACGCGGGGATCGCAGGGATGAGGCAGGCATCTCGTGTTCCGTTCTGGTCGTGGGACGAAGCGATTTCGCAACAATCAAGCGGAGATTGTATCAAACAAATGACAGCAAGCGAGCCGTCCCCGTGGCTCGCTTGCTGTCTGATGAAGTGTTGATGAGTTTCGTCACGATCAACTGCGAATCAACACCTTTATGATGATGTGGAAACCGTTGCCTGCCTGTGGAAATCAACTTCGCACGAAATCCAGGCTCGATGCCTGAGCGTCCGAAAGTTTGAAGCTGAACTTATTGGCATCGCTGTTCGTCAGGTTTCCGGAGAGCTTCTGTCCATCAGAGCTGCGGCTGAGCGACAAAGAGCTGTTGTCCATGCTGTAAGTGCCCTGAAACGAGCTTGACTGCCCGTCCTTGTTAACCGCTGTCCAGCTGAAACTCCCATCCGCCTGCAACAGCAACTGAACGCGAGCACCATTGCTTAGATTCGCCGTCCACGATCCCGTGAATGTCTGCTGTTGCGTTGGCAATGCCTCCACTGCAGCATCATGCGTCGCGGTTTGCGGTGGTGCAAATCCACCCAATGCGAGGAGTGCTGATTGAATCGCGTCGTTGGCCGGTGCGGTGCTATCGGCCGCAGGGGCACTTGCTGAGACTGGTGGCTGAAGGGCAACTTGAGTCGGTGCAGAATTCGTCTGGTTCAAATTCTGGGGAACAGTTGGTTGATTGAGTCCAGCTTGGTTCAGTCCGTTCTGCGAAACATTGAACTGACCATTTCCGCCCTGAACCTGTGTCTGTGAAACCTGAGCCAGCTGCTGTGGTTGCTGAGCCGTTTGTGGTAACTGCTGCAGTGGCATTGCCTGTTGTGTCTGAGGCAACGGCTGAGGTTGCTGACTGTAAAGCGGCTGAGATTGGCCGTAGCTGCCTTGAGAATATATGTGCTGTTGTGGATAAGTCGATTGAGGGTAAGTCGGGTTCGAATATACCTGCTGAGGATACGATGGTTGCGAGTACACAGGCGAGTGATAAACCGGCTTGTGATACGCTGGCTGTGAATAGACTGGTGAATGATAGGATGACTGGGAATAGTTGTGGCTTGAACCACGGGAACCGCCATAGGAACCACCTGAATTTCCATGGCAACCGGCATCAACCGTTGGAGCGGACATGGTAGAAAATCCACTAAGAACAGCGGCCAGCAACAGTTTTTGTGAGTGACGAATCATGGCAAAATCTCCTTGAAGTTTTTTCGGTTTGAATCAGTTGGGTAACTCCCATAGTCACCGAAGCGAAGATGCCAGACATCTGTTACAAACATTTTCGTCGATTCATTGAAACGTCTGAAATCACGGGGAATCTGATCAGAACTAACCTGCAAACCCGTAACTGGACCCCAGTAAATTTAAAACCGTCACGGAAGTTTCACGAATGCAGCGATCGTGCTGAGTTCGTGGCAATCAGAGGTTCTACTATTCCTCAACGAGTTGCCAATCCAGCCCCGCCGGTCAATAATTCAGGTGCCGGGACGATCCGCAGTTCACTGTTCCGGA
>JANOZG010000708.1:0-3190 GCA_031429275.1 Planctomycetota bacterium | reverse complement strand
AGGACATTGCTTAACGCACTCAACAGTCCGGGCGAACTCACCTCGGACCAGCGGGAATTAGCCTTGCGATCGGTTGTGGGTGAGGCCCCGCATGACGTGTTGGCACTGGCGATCAGAGCATTGGAGAGAGCGGCAACTGAGCCCGATGAACGACCGCCCCATGAGGAAGTCCTGATATTGCAGTACATTGATGAGGACGCGGCCAAGGCCCTGCCCTCCATGTTCGCACTTCTGAAATCGAAGTCGAAAGTGATCGAGGACGACTCGTTCTACATGCCGCTGATCGTCGCCATCACCAAAGCCGGCCCGTCATCCTCCGAGGCGATGAACGCCGTGGCCGCTGAGTGGACGACCGCCACTCCCGAAGAGTGGAAGGGACCATCAGGACAAACGCTGGGCGTGCTGGTCTACGAAACAGCTCGGTACGGAGAACTCGCGAAGCCGCTCGGCCCGAAGTTTATCGAACTACTGGGTTCCAAGAACAAGTCCGCCGCGATCTGGGGCGCTTGGGGTCTGGTCATCACGGGGCATGATCCCGCGCGCGGCTTTGAAGAACTTCTCCAGCATGTCGCCTCGGGTACGACCGAAAACCGCAGCCAGGCTGCCACTGCGTTGGCTGCACTCGGAAGCCGGTCTTTGCCTCTTGTCGCCCAACTGAAAGCCTTCGAGAACGATCCCGATTCGATGGTTGCCAAACAGGTTCGCGAGGCTCTTGAGCGAATTGAAAAAGACGACCGCATCTTCACGCATGCGGAAGTGGCAGCGAAGAACACAGCAGCTCGCAAGGCTGCCAGGGAAGCAATAGCGGTGATTGAGGTGCAGAAGGTAACTGCGGAAGCTGCACCCCGTCCACACTTCGACTTGCAGGTCGTCGACGATGTCACCCAGCAGCCGATCTCGGGCGCGGACGTCCGTGTGAGGTACTCTGTCAACTCATGGCAGCCGGAGCTAAAGGGGCCGCTGCCAGTGGATGATCCGCGCGGGCGGTTGGACTCGCGTCCCCAGTTTCAGACCGATGGCAACGGGAACTTTCCGGTTCAGGTTCCCGACGAGATACGGAGCCTGATGGTCAATGTGAAGGTCTCCGTCAAACATCCCGACTATGCCATCGAGCAGAGCTTCGGAGCCTGGCAACTAAAGCCTGACGTGATCGCCGACCCCGTGAAAGCCCGGGCCGGGCTGTTTAGCGGCGGGCCGATCAAGCTCAAACGTGGCCACGAGATCAGCGGCCAGATCCTTGGTCCCAACGGTCAGCCGGCCGCCGGGGTGAAGCTCTACGCGGCGTGGCAGATGCCCCAGTATCTGAACATGCCGCCGCATGCGGTGACCGATGCCGACGGGCGGTACAAGTTCCGCGTGGCCGGCAGCGCAGAAAGTGACTTCCGGTTGTTCATCATGCCGCAGGACGCGGTCGCTCAGTCGGTTCTGATCGGCGACAAGTATGGCGAGCAGCCAGTTGTGAAGTTGGAGGCGGGCACAGTCATCACAGGACGAGTCCTCGACGAGAGCGGAAGCCGCTGGCGAATGTCGTCGTCCAGGGGAACGGGAACGACACCGTCTATAGGGGCTTCCCGAATCCCATGGTCTGCGTCGCCACCAATGCCGAAGGGCGTTACAGGCTGTCGCTGAAGTTGCCCGTCGATGTGCGAGTCGATCGATTTGGGTATCTCGGCGGCTGGTCACCGTCTGGCAATACTGTCGAAGGAGCGTACTTGCCCGTGTTGACCCGAGTGGGCGATCTGATGCGCTACTACGCTCCGGACTATCGACCCTCACCGGAAACCCAACCGCCGACCGTTACTCTCGACTTTCGCCCGGTCGAGACCGTCATGCTGACCGCCCGAGCGTACGGTGAGAACGGGAACCCAACGAATGATGAGAACATCGAGATGTTCGGAGTCGCGCCAGACCCGCGAGCCCCTGCCAACCAACGAATTCCGCGCTGGCGTGGCATGTTCCGCAGTTTGCCGGGCCAAGTCGGCGTATACCAACTCAAGGCCCCCAAAGGGCTGTTAAATGCGACGATCGACCTGACTCAATCGGGAACGAACGAGTCGCAAAACAACTGGACCCGCGCAGTCCGCGACGGTGAGAAACTGAACGGCCCGCGCACCAATGCGAGCTGGACTGCAATGGACCAGGATGATGATTCGATCATTCTGGGAACTGCTCCTGAGCGTTGACTCGATCTCTTGGCGATTCTCAAGCGGTTCGAGGGAGGCCAGGGATCGGCGAAGAATGGTGTGGGCAGCCGGCTGACTCTGCGCGACGGAAAACCGCATTTCGGCAGCACGAAAGTCCGGGTCAATTTGTTCAACAAGGGGGATGCCTAGCCAGAGTATGCCTGCGACCGATGAAAGGCCGGGAAGGCATTCGTGGTCCAGACTCTCGACGGAAAACAGGTGTGGCACGCGATGCAGAACTTGCCGGTCGAGGCTCCGCATGACTCCGACAAGTCGATCCCGATTCTGTCGGGCAAGTCTGTGACTCTGTTTGATGAGCTTGAACTGGGATATGTGTTCTTCCTTTGGAGTCCACCTGTGCGATAGACGTCTTATCGCATCGCCGCATGCGGACGTTAGAAGAAGCAACAACAATCTGACTGCACCTTGATTGTTGATTTCATACCTGACTCCTGAAGTGCCAACTGAACGTGCTCCATCCAAGAATCGAGCGAGCCATTGGTCGTGAGGTGCAAACTTTGGGATCGTCTCCGACGCCGGGCAATCGCCTGCATTCCCAAAGGATACCGGCGTAGGGTGGCTGGCGAGAAACGTCCTTAAGAAATTATTGCCAATCGGCTCCACAAAAGCAGACGCCATGTCTATAATTTCTGTGGCCAACGTTCATTCCATACCACAAGGAAAGTCTCATGGGACTGTATTCAATCGTTCTGCTGGTTCCGCTGTTCGCTTTCCATGTTGTTGCCGACGAGGACGCCGCTGCTAATTCCAAAGCGTGGCAGGAGCGGCGGCAAGCTGAGTTTACCGAATACGAAATCGCGCGGCTTGAGCCCGATGGCGAGGTTGCCGTCAAGTTCGAGACAACGTCGCTGCTGAACTGGTCGAATCCCATCCGCAGTTCGCCTGCGGGGGCCGTGTACCTGTGGACGATTGCTGGCCGTCCGCAGTTGATTGCCAGCACATACCCGTACCGCGGCGGGATTGAGCAGGAGCTGACCTCGTTGTCC
>JANOZG010000707.1:0-2889 GCA_031429275.1 Planctomycetota bacterium | reverse complement strand
GGAACTATTCAATAATTTTGTCGGGGCAGATCGAATCGCGGCAACGGACCATCATCCCGACTGGGAGAGGTTTGGCCACGGCAGAATCAAGCAGTTCGCAGAGGTGTGTCGCGTCGCGATCACCGTCGGCTGGCGCGCAATTCGGCTGTCGAGCGGCGTGGCAGAATTTGAGGCCACAATCGATCAGTTTGCCTCAAAGACGCGTCCGGAATTTCTGCCGAAGAAATCGCTTTCGGAATTACTGGGAGATCTCCGACAATTCATCGGGATCCGCAGCCATCGCTGGACGAATGCGTCCCTGGCTGATGCTGCTGCCATGTTGAGTTATGGCATGTTGAAGCGTTTCCTGCACGATGAATTCCCTGACGAAAACCTTGCGTCTCTGCACAACACATTGTTGAAGGGAATTCCTGACCTTGCCAGCAACAAGCCGGTGATCGGACTATGGGAACTTTCGCGGCAGATTCAGGGCGACTCACAACTGCATGAACTCTTCAGCCTGCACGACGCAGGGCAGGTGTGGCACGCTCTCCGACAACTGGGTGAATTCTCGACGTTTCGCGTCGCTTTTGAGCGGAATCTGGACGAAAGCGGCTTCCGGTGTTCGGGCGAACTGATGTTGACGGTTCCAGGTTTTCAGGAGAACCCCGTCGCATTGATCGAGATCCTTAAAGCGTACTCGATCCTGAGAGGGGAGTCCCCGGCTGAACGGCTGCTCGAACAGGAATCGCAACGAATCGCCCAAACGGAACAACTGATCCGGACGCTCTCGCAGCGAAGCTGGTCCCGTTTTTGGCCGTGGCCGACGACTGTGATTAAGGCTCGCTGTCTTCTGCACTGGACACAGCGCTCGATCGCTCTTCGCGAACGAGCTCGTCTGAAACAGGCGCTGCTCTATAGCCGACTGAGACGAATCGTGCTGGCAATTGGCACGCAACTGGTGTCTCTGGGATTTCTTGCCGAACGGGACCATGTCTTCTTTCTCACACATTCCGAAATCGATGACCTGCTGTCGAAACGTTCGACGATTGAAGATACGCTCAGATCCATCCCGTTCAGTCAATCAGATGCCGCGCTAAAGCGGGAGTCCTCGGCACTTCGCGAGTCCATTCTCGAACTCATCCGTCTGCGAAAATCCGAGCACGAGCAGCACAGCCGGTTGCACCCGCCGGATACATTTGAGCTGCCGGAAGGAAGCTCGTACGCATCGTCCGATGGGCAGCGGTCCTGGGATCGCTCGTCAAAGCTGCCGACAGATTCAGCGAGTCAGGAAGGCATCCTGGCCTCACACCTGACCGGTGTCGGAGCCTGCGGAGGCACTGTCACCGCGCATGCCGCTGTGCTTCATGATGTGTCAGAGTTTTCTCGCCTGTCGCAGGGAGACATTCTTGTGACACGCCAGACAGATCCCGGCTGGGGACCTTTATTCTTTTTGATTCGCGGGCTGGTGATCGAACGTGGCGGAATGCTTTCGCATGGAGCCATTCTTGCTCGCGAATACGGCATTCCCACCGTTGTGGGTGTCGCAAATGCCAGTCAGAAAATTGCCCACGGCCAAATCATTACCGTCAACGGAGATCGCGGCTTTGTCGAGCTCTCGCATGAATGACTTTCTGCGGTATCGCCGTGAACGCCTGCCAATGCCGTTGGTACTCTCAGTGGCCGCATTGTTGACCGTCGCAGCCACAGTTGTGTCTGAACGGGTTCGCGCGGCGGATGTCGTCTGGAACGTGGCGCTTGCCGGATTGCTGATGATTCAGTTCCGACTGTGGGACGACCTCAATGACATCGATAAAGATCGCATCGACCACCCCGACCGCGTACTGTGTCGCCTCAGGAGTCATTTGCATTTCCGTATTGTCCTGATGATTCTGTTCGTCATCAATTCTGTCGCCTTATCACTATCAAAATCACCTCAATCGGCAACGGTCTTCGTAGTCCTGAACGTCGTGCTCCTGTTATGGTATAGCATGCTGCGAGAATATTTTAACGCATTTCTGCATGTACACCTTGTCCTGATCAAGTATCCCGTTTTTGCATTCCTGATCACTGACGAACCGACATCAAAGAACAAAACATCGGTCGTGTTGATGATGGTCGTCGTCTACGGCGGAGCGTGCATTTACGAATATCTGCACAACAGGCACGCCCGGAAATGACTCCTCTGCGTGGGGTAAGCTTCCAGCTTGCCATCGCGGAACGAAAACTCAGTGCTTTTTGGTAAACTTGACAAGCTGGAAGCTTATCCCACTTAAAACCAAAAGGTGCGCCGTGGCCGCTTCTCTGCCTGACCCCGCTGATTTCGAAACTGTCGCGTGTTACAACTGTGGCGCACATGATTGCAGCGACTTCGTCGTTGGACAGGACGATTTGACGGGGAAGCCGGGCAACTTCCAGTTTGTCACATGCAACAAATGTGGTCTTGCCTATCAGAACCCGAGGCTGTCGGTTGAACGCATCAAGGACTATTACGATGAGGAATATATCGCTCATCGCAAGAAATCCAACTGGGGAATTCTGACGCCGTTTTACAATCGAGCGATGGACAAACACGATCGGCAGAAGGATCGGATCGTCCGTCGTTATGTCGATCCTGGAAAGAACAGCCAGGTACTCGACGTAGGCTGCGGTGCGGGTACGTTTCTCACGAAAATGGCAGACCTGTACGGCGCTTCTGTCACAGGAGTTGACTTCAAGGATCTGTCGCAGCTTCCCGCCTTTCGACACATCAACTTTCGGTGCGGCCTGTTCTATGAGCAGGATTTTGAGGGCCGACTGTTCGATCTCATCACGATGTGGCATTTTCTGGAACATGACTACGATCCCATGCGAACACTGAAGACGGCGAAGGATCTGTTGCAGCCCAACGGTCGACTGGTGATCGAAGTT
>JANOZG010000706.1:0-6672 GCA_031429275.1 Planctomycetota bacterium | reverse complement strand
CAGTTCATAGCACAAATCCAGAAACTTCTTACAGCGTTCAAGATGAAACCGTTGGACAGACGGGTTGAAATCGATCAATCCAGTTGCAACGCAGCAGACGGAAATAATCGGCAGATTCGCCTTCGCACATTCGCGACGAATCAACTGCCGTTCCCGCACGTCGATATCCAGCGGATCGGTGAAAATATCGATGCTGTCAAACCCGATTTCCCGCGTCTTCTGAATGCCCCAGGCAGTATCGCGTCCCGCCTGTGCCCATGCGCTGTTGATGAGTCCTAATTTCACACCGTTCCCCTTGTGACCCGATTTGGAAAACGACCGTCCGAATTCGCTACATGCTTCGTGTTGCCTCGCCTCGATAGCTTCGGCCCACTCCGAATTGCTGAGTTTCAGGCATGACACGTCGTCGATGAGAATCCTGACGAGCTTATTCCTGCTGCTCGAAAATCAGCGGCGTGGATGAATTCGCAGGAGCAACACGAAATCGCATTTTTCCGTTTAAGACGCTTCGCAGCAGGTCCCCGAAAGCGTCTCCACGCCAGCCATCCAGCAGACGAGGCGGATCGGTCTTTTCGCCACTGCGCACAGCTCGCACAAGTTCCGTCAAATCTCGGTTCGTTCCGACCAGCGATTGCGCAATATCCAATTCCGCACAGACGTTTCCCAAGGCCAGGCCAACGAGTCTGGAAATCACTTGTTCGTCTGATGAAAACTCGTCACGCGATCGCAAGCGGGGAGGTAGTTGGTCATCGGAAACCTGGCAGGCGTCCTCGATCACAGCAACAACATCGTCCAGTCGTTTCTTGTATTCCGGTCGGTTCAGATCACGCGTCGCTAAAGCCTGCTGCACGGTTTTAGGGCGTCTTTTGGCAAGATCGATCAGCAGGTCATCTCGCAGAATTCGGCGAGGTGGACGATTGCGAAATGCGGCCTCTTCTTCACGCCACTTTGCCAAACGCTGAGCCACGAGGAGTTCGCGTCTTGGGAGCTTGTGAATTCCAGAAACACGTTCCCAGGGAGGCGTTCGTTCTTCTTCGAAGATGTCCTGACACATCCGGTCGAATTCCGCATGAGCCCACCGCAGACGTCCGCAGGATTCCAAAGACTTGCTTTGCCGAGCCCAGATTTCGGGAAGAAACGCGGCGTCTTCCAAAGCGTATTGAATCTGTTCTGGTGAAAGTGGACGTCGCAGCCAGTCAGTGCGAGTCTGATTACTGGCGACTCGTTTCCCGAGAACTCTCTCGACGATTGCCGAATACGACAACGGGTAACTCCGACCACGCAGACCTTCCGCAATCTGCACATCGACCAGCTTTCGTGGAATCTGGCCACTCATCTGAATGCAGAATTTAATCTCTGCCTGTCCACCATGGACGATCACTGTGGTGGAATCATCCGCCATGATGTCCCACCACGAAGTCAGCGTTGAGACTGCCAGTGGATCAACAGCCACGCAACGCTCAGGCGTCGCAAATTGCAGTAACCCCAGCTCCGGCCGATACGAAATGTCCGATACGAATTCCGAATCGAATGCGACAATTCCGGATTTGCGAATATGTTCGCACAGCTCCAGAAAGTCTTCGTGATAGGTCAGTATTTGCGTTTCCATCGAGCGTTCTGTCGTATCCGTCAGATTTTCGTACGGCATCGATTTCCCAGGCACCTCAAGGAGCCCGTTGTCGGGAGTGTCATGATGCCGGTTCGGTGTGATCCAGACAGTGTGGTATAGCAGGTTGAGACGCCTTGCGCAAGGCATACACAAACTGCTTCTCGATTGTTAATAGGCTCGACGATATCCAGGACGGTCGAATCGGTCGGCACGATCAAGTGTCGCGTTCACTTCGCACTTGAACCTGAAGCGCGCCGAGCATTTTTGTGATGCGTTCTTCCTTCTCATTGATGAACAGCACGTTCTCCAGAACAATCGCGCGGCGTTCGTTGCTCGCGTGAATGATCAGCCGCCCTGATTTCAACAACATGTATTCGAAAAGGTCATTGATCTCTTTGTCAATCCGCAGGTTCGGCGCAGAAAAACGCTCCAGATTGCTTAGAAAACCATGGTGGTGAAGAAGTTCGTTGCCTTTGACTTCCCAGTAATCGAAACGACGGCTGATCAGGACGCAGAGAAAAAGAAAGATCGTGATGCCTGCGAAAATCAGGTAAAAGGAAGCATTTGCCGCTGGTTTAATTTTCAGCAGCGCGGAAACGATTTTTGGAGCCAGCCACGGATTGAGTGTCAGAATGAACCACAATCCAATCACAATTAAAGCGATCGCGAAGAACCACGTCAGCGAGGTTGTTCGAGGAAAGTCAAAGGCAATGACGACAAGGTTTAGGGCCACCACGACTAAAAAGATTCGCGCACAAACGTTGTGGTACGTGTGTACCTGGACTCCTGCAGCTGCGACCTGTTCTGCAGGTATCGCGTCCGATGGTAGAGTATCTGTTGCGACTGGTGGGGCTTCAGGGCTGTTTGAATCCCGGCCCCCTTGAGCTGCATTCGCATCGTCAGTTGGGGCAAATTCGGACGACGGGAATCCTGGTGCTGCGACGGAGTCCGTTGGAACACCAGATTTGGTGTCCGGCGTTACTGTCTCATCGGATAGGCCGATGGCAGCTCTGGCAATGGTTGCAGTATTTTCCGAATCAACTTGCCTCAAACGGCTCGCGACTTGATCTCGATTCCCGTCAACGCGTATTTCTTCCTGTGGAATGCCGCCTTTGGCCCACATAAAAATGCCGCAGAACAGGGCAGTCAGGACCGTCGGATACAGATAGATAATCTTCGGATACGACACCAGATAAACACGTTCCGGCATGTCGTTCGAATTTCCGAGCGGTGTTGACGCAGCATCACTGACGGTTGGATCCTGGCTCATTTATCACGGTCCCAAGTAGATCTGAATGGAGAAAGGTAAATTCTGAACGTGCTGATCTTCGCCAATTGGACGGAAAGCCGTCACTTGCGGATGAAATTTAGCGGTCCAGCGTCTCAGTTGCCAGCTTCAGGCAGATTTCAGCCTTGCGAACAGTGAACAAACGTCAAAGTGCAACGTTCGGATCAAGGCAATGCAGGAGGTTCGTGCTTGTCGAAAGATTATTGCCCGCGAATCTTGCCAGAATTGCCATGCGTTTCTCTGTGTGAGGGAATTCTGGCGAATTCCATGACATTCCAAAGCCAGCATTGAAGCGAGGCTTTGGTTTTCAATCTGTGCGAAGTGGCCGAATTAAGTTGCCGCTGTCATACTCCATGCGGGGCTATCCTTAAGCGTGATCCGAAACTCGGAGTTTAAACCATGCTGCATCGCAGACGTTTTCTGGCACTCGGGCTCGCTGGCACCGCACTCTCCCGACTTTCGGCCGTTACCAAAGTGTTCGGCCAGACTACGCAACTGGCTCCGGCAAAAGTCAACGAAGACATCATTGAATACATCCAGCGAATCCAGGGGCGATGGGATGCTGAGATTTACAGACAACTGCTCGGAGCGGCGAATGAATTCAAAGAAGGAGATGCGATCGTCGGCGTAGCGGCTGCGAACGATGATGCTCGGCGATTATCGCGTGAATTGATCGCCGCCACGAAGATTGGCGAAATCGATCTGCACCCGCCACATTCGGACGAGCTGTACGACTTAATTACCACGTCACTGAATCATGATGTGCAGCGTCAGATTGCTGACATGACACTTGGCGCGTTGAAGACGTTTTTGCTGGAACGCAGTGAAGCCGAAATTCACGCCATCCGCACTGGACTTTCAAGCGACGTCATTGCGTGTGTCGTGCGACTGATGAATAACGCCGAACTGATTCAAGTCGGTGCGAAAGTCTTTAACCCGCTGCCGGATTCCAAAATTGGTGCCCGCCACTACATGGGCGCGCGAGTTCAGCCGAATTCGCCAACTGACAATGTGGATGATATTCGATGGCAGGTGTTCGATGCGTTTGCATACGCTGTGGGTGATGTTCTGCTGGGATCGAATCCCGTGTCGAGCACACCAGAATCCGTGGCGGCCGTTGAGGCGACTCTGAAGGATGTGCTTGCGACGTTTGGTCTCGAAGACGCGTTGCCACATTGTGTTCTGGCCCACATTGATGTTCAGTCGGAAGTAGAAAGTGCCCATCCCGGCACGACGGCACTTTGGTTTCAGAGTATCGCTGGTTCTGACACGGCGAACACAACATTCGACATCTCCGTCGGGAAAATGCAGCGGCATGCTGCCGCCAGAGATGGTCGTTTCAGCCTCTACTTCGAAACCGGCCAGGGCGCGGATTTCACAAACGGACATGGTCACGGCGTTGACATGGTCATCCTTGAGTCTCGCAAATACGGATTCGCCCGATCGTTGACTCAGACGGTGGCAAAGACACACTCCCGGCGCGGATCTAATCTGCAACCCTGGGTCATTCTCAATGATGTCGCCGGCTTCATCGGGCCGGAAGTATTCCGATCTCGCGAACAACTGGTGCGGTGTTGCCTTGAAGATATCGTCATGGGCAAGCTGCACGGGCTCACGATTGGCCTGGATATTTGTTCCACTCTGCACATGGACGTGAGTCTCGATGATCTCGGCTGGTGCATAGATCAGATCATGCCCGCGAACCCCGGCTATCTGATGGCTCTGCCGACCCGCATCGACCCAATGCTGGGATATCTGACAACCGGGTATCAGGATCACGTTCACATTCGGGAAAAATTTGGCTTCAAAGTTAACGACCGCATGTGGCAGTTCTTTCAGCAACTCGGCATCGTTGACGCCGATGGAAAGCCAACTCAACATTTCGGAGACCCTTCGTGGGTGTATTTGCAATACTGCCGCAGAAAGAATGATGCTCGATCAGATGCTGAAATCCAGGCTGAATCGAAAGCTCAAATCGCTGCGATTCGCGCGCGAGGTGTCTTCATTGCAGAGGGATTCGGCGAACAACCGTCAACTTTGGAACCTTCCCTGGCGCGGCATATTCAGCACATTTACGACGATGCAAAAGTCTCAATCTGGATGCAATTAAACGATCCGTTTGTCGCCACGTTGCCGAACGTGATCCGACTTCGAACTCGCTCTGTAGATCGAACAGAATACATACTGAAACCCGTGACCGGCGAACATCTGTCGGATGAGTCAGCCGTGACCGTTGCCAATCACCGTCTTGCTTCTGGTGAAGAATTTAATACTCAAATCGTGATCTCCGATGGCCTCAATGCACTTGCCGTCACAGATGGTGATCAGTTACTGAAACTTATTACGAAGCTGCGATCAGAATTGGCTGGCACAGAATTTGTTTTGTCGCCGTCAAATC
This sequence comes from Planctomycetota bacterium, assembly GCA_031429275.1. Lineage (GTDB taxonomy): Bacteria > Planctomycetota > Planctomycetia > Planctomycetales > Planctomycetaceae > SXXK01. Next base: position 1,377 of record JANOZG010000706.1, on the reverse strand, counting down.
TGGTGATTGATTCCGGTCGAGTTCGAGCTGGTTATCGCATCGGTGAGCAACTGTTCGGTGGCCGTGTCGGGCAGTTTACGATTTTACACATCATCGGCGAACGGCCCGGCACTGGTCACCACACGTTGTCTGTCTACATCACGAAAGCCGACGGTCAAGCGTGGGGCTCTTCTGATACCGTCGATCACAACATCACTAAAGTTGTCTCGGGCATCGCGACAACGGCCCTGTCACCTGTTCTCGCCGGTGCCGAGGCAGCCAGAATCCTGCGGCAGACAGAAACAAACATCCGCTGACAACCACACATCCTTGAGGCAAGACACCCAACGGCGGAAGAGTATATTGACATCCGGTTTTGGCTCCTGTATTCTAAAGTAGACATTTGTGTCTTGTTTAGTTGCTTTAATCCAGATGAGGAGGATCCAGAGTGCGAGATTTCAATAAAACCATAGCCTTTTTCGGTGTCGCCAGCACAGTGGCCGCCATTATTGGCGGCTCAGTGTTTTACGGAGCCGTCGCTGCAAACGCTGCCAACACCACCAAAGATGCCAAGGACCCGGCTGTCGAACGGGCTCGTCGAGAAGTCAGAATGCTCGACGATATTTACAAAACGGCGATCGTGCTGGTCACCGAACACTACGTCAAAGACGATTCGTCGCTTGCTGCAGGCAGTGCGTTCAAGGCGCTGTTTGAGGCCGTCGGTAAGAAAGGCTGGCACGAAGTGAGACTGGTGGATGCGACGGGGCATCCGTACAGCGATCTAAATCTTCCGAAAGCGGGTTTTGAAAAAGACGCCATTAAGCAGTTGCTGGAAGGTAAACCTGCCGTCGATAAAGTTGTCGTCGAAGGTGACAAGAAGTTTCTGCTTGCCGCGACCGCCATTCCAGTAGTCATGGAAAAATGCATCATGTGCCATGAGAACTACAGGGACGTTGCAAAAGGCCAGGCAATCGGCGCGCTAAGTTACAAGGTTCCGATTTTGGATTAAGTAGATTCCACATTCGGGCGAATCATGATCCAATCAAAAGTAAAAAGCGGCGTTTTCAAAACCGTAGGACGGGACTCCAGTCCCGTCCTGACCTGACGCAATCCAGATCTGGACGGGTCTGGAGACCCGTCCTACGGAAGAAGTCATGTCCAATGTTCGCCGCGTCAAAGTGCATTCCATGACGTCGTTTCTTAAAATCCTGTCTTTCATCGTGATCCTGCTTAGCTCCAGTGTCGCTTTCGCGCAGCTTGATTTTGAGCAGGAGCCGATCCTGTACAGTTCGGCCATGGCGACAGATCCCGTCGCGAAAATTATAGATCGAATCAAATCCGGTGAAACCACGATCACATGGGAACCCAAGCACGGCTATCTGACATCCCTGATGCAGG
>JANOZG010000705.1:0-2952 GCA_031429275.1 Planctomycetota bacterium | reverse complement strand
GACAACCCCTCCATCAAACCGCCTCCTTGCGGATCTCAGATCGAAACTCCGCGACGCCGATGGAAGAATAACACTCCCAAAATTCTACAACCACCTCAACTCAGACTTCCTATCTGATCACGCAAATCGGAATTGCACCCGAACTGTTTGGCGTGCAGGTGCCGGGCATCAACAAGCACCTCAAAAACATCTTCGATTCAGGCGAACTGGCCCGAGAGGCAACTGTTTCCAAAATGGAAATAGTTCGAGCCGAAGGTGATCGCGAGGTGGCGCGCGACATGCAATTCTACAACCTGGATGCGATCATCGCCGTCGGCTACCGAGTCAACAGTTTCCAGGCCACGCAATTCCGCATTTGGGCGACGAAGACGCTGCGGGAGTTCCTGATCAAGGGCTTCGTACTGGATGACGAACGTCTTAAGCAGGGCAAGCAGGTCTTCGGCACGGATTACTTTGACGAACTGCTGGAACGCATTCGGGATATCCGAGCCAGCGAGCGGCGGTTTTACCAGAAAATCACGGACATCTATGCATTGTCGGCCGATTACAGCGCGGACGCACCCGTGACGAAAGAATTCTTCGCCACGGTGCAGAACAAGCTGCATTGGGCGATCACAGGGCAGACGGCAGCGGAATTAATCTACGCCAACGCCGATGCCACAAAACTCTACATGGGCCTGACAACATGGAAGCGTGCGCCGGACGGAAAAATTCTGAAGTCCGACGTAGCAATCGCGAAAAATTACCTGAGCGAAGCTCATGTGAAAGAGCTGAACCGCATTGTCTCCGCTTATCTCGACCTTGCAGAAAATCGAGCCGAACGTGGGATTCTGATGAAGATGACCGACTGGATCACCTTCCTGCACAGCTTCCTCGAACTGTCAAATTATCCCATCCTACAGGACAACGGCAAAGTCAGCGCGCTCGAGGCGAAGCTTAAAGCAGAAGCGGAATATGAAGTGTATCGCCAACGGCAGGACGTCGACTACATTTCCGATTTCGACCGAGAGATCAAACGGTTGAAAGGAACTCAGGAGGAAACGCCGAAGAAGCCGCGGAAAAAGTCTGAGTAAAGAACCGGGTTCCGATGACCGGTTCATACAGGCTACTTCACAACGGCGTGATACAATCGACGAAAATGGGTATAGGAAAGTGTCAGGTGAAAGGACAACGATGAAAGCGATTGAATTTCAGTCTCATTTGGTCGACGGAAAGATCCTCGTTCCCGCCGAATGCGGATTACAGGAAGGGCAGGACGTTCGTGTTCTGATTCTGGTCGAAGATGATCTCCCGGCTGCGTCCGTTGAAGGTACGGATCACCGCGCCATCTGGAAGCGAACCGAGGGTGCCTGGCATGGAGAACTCGTTCGAAAGAAGCACGGTGAGATTTCCCGAGCAATTCCGACATCAAAGGCATACAAGGGGGAAGTCAATTTAACCGCGGATTGCGCGGATATCGCGGATGAATCGCAATGAGATTCTGTGTCTTTATCCGCGTCATCCGCGAAATCCGCGGTCAGAAAGCCTTAAACAATGCTCCATGAAGAAATCACCAAAGACATTATCGGCGCTGCAATGGTGGTGTTAAACGAACTCAAGCCCGGGCTCGATGAGAAGTTGTATGAGAATGCTCTTGTCATCGAATTGCTGGCCAGAGGACATGTCGTTGAACAACAGCGCGAGTATCCCGTCCACTATCGCGGCCAGTTCATTGGGAAGCTCATCCCGGACCTGATCGTTGATGACAAAGTCATCGCGGATCCAAAAGTGGTCACGGCATTCAACGATTCACACTTCGCCCAAATGCTGGGATACCTGAACATCACGGGTCTGAGCGTCGCACTTCTGCTAAACTTCAAGGAAGCTCAACTGACTTGGAAGCGAGTTGTCAAAGAACGGTAGCAATACCGCGCCGTTCTGGTCGCCGCGTTCACGAATTGCCTTCGTGCTCCACTCATCCCCTCTGCGATTATCCGCGTTCATCCGCGAAATCCGCGGTTAAAAAAACAATGTCCAACTCCAACGCCCTCGTTCAAAAACTCTGGAACTACTGCAACATCCTGCGCGATGACGGGTTGTCGTACGGAGACTACGTCGAACAGTTGACGTTCCTGTTGTTTTTGAAGATGGCTGACGAGCAGTCGAAGCCGCCGTTCAATAAGCCTTCGCTGATTCCGAAAGGTTATGGCTGGGTGGATCTGCTGAAGCTGGAAGGCGATGAACTCGAAGTGCATTACCGGCACACGCTGGAGGAACTCGGTAAAAGAACTGGCATGCTGGGAACGATCTTCCGGAAGGCTCAAAACAAGATTCAGGATCCGGCCAAACTGCGGCGACTGATCGTCGATTTGATCGACAAAGAACAATGGTCCAGCCTGTCCGCTGACGTCAAAGGCGATGCCTACGAGGGCTTGCTGCAGAAGAACGCGGAAGACGTCAAAGGCGGAGCCGGGCAGTACTTTACTCCGCGCCCGCTGATTGCCGCGATGGTCGATGTTGTCGCTCCGCAGCCGTGGCAAACGATCTGCGATCCCGCTTGCGGCACCGGTGGTTTTCTGCTGGCGGCTCTGCTTTATCTGATCAAACACTTCCAGCTTGATCGAGCCCAAAAGAAGAAACTCAAGAGCGGCACGTTCTTTGGAATCGAACTGGTCGACAGCGTGACTCGCCTGTGTGCAATGAATCTGCTGCTGCATGGCATCGGCTCCGAGTCCGATGAAGACATGCCCGTCGTTACCAAAGATGCTCTGGCCGGGAAGCATGGCGAATACGAAATCGTCCTGGCCAATCCGCCGTTCGGCAAGAAGAGCAGTGTCACGATCGTCAACGAAGCCGGCGAGTCCTCACGCGAATCGCTGACGATTAACCGCGACGACTTCTGGGCAACGACGAGCAACAAACAGCTTAACTTCCTGCAGCACATCTTCACGATTCTAAAGCAACACGGGCGAG